>JAUNXW010000100.1 GCA_030539595.1 Methanocorpusculum sp.
TGCTGTACATAATTTCTTTGTTTGCAGCGGAAAGAGCCGCAGCAGGCATTTTTAAGTAGCGAGCGCTTGTACTCAGGATTGTTTTTGCCCGCATCATAAGAAGAGCCGCTGGAATACTTTTTCCTGAGACGTCAGCGATAAGAATTCCGTATTTTTCATTGTCAACTTTGAACACATCATAGAAGTCGCCGCCTATTTCGCGGTATGAACTTATGTATGCGGATACTTCCGCGTAGGGAATTTCTTTCAGCGATGATTCTTTCGGCAGGATTTCAGTCTGAAGAGTTTTTGCAATTTTCATTTCGTCATCTATTTCTATCATTTTTGCGGTTCTTTTGATGCTGTAGATGACAACTATATACATTACAACTATCAGGAGAATTACTGTGATTCTTGTTACTATCTGCGGGATAAGCAGGAAATCTCCGGGCTGTGTATTCCATAATGTGCATACGGCAAGATAGGACAGATAAGTGAAAACAGAGACAAACATGTATGTTTTCATGTTTCCGCCGACATTTCTGATTAGTTCCCTGATATTTTTTGATATCCACGGCATTGCAATTACAAGAATTGCAGTCATAAACAAAATTAAAAATCCGCTCTGCCCGAGAAAATAGATTGGATTGTAATAATCATTTTCGGGTATCAGAATTTTTATCAGGATTAAAGCTATGTCTGAACACGATAAGGTTATGATAACGTAGAAGGATGCGGCAAATATTTTTGAAGATACTGTTTCCGCATAAGTTTTAACAGCGGTTAAGAGGAAAAATACTGTAATAAGAATTACAATCATTGTGTCTATGGTGTAGCCGAGTATGTCGAATGACGATTCCTGAACAAGCGGTTCAAGTACTCCGTGAAGGAGCATTAAGAGCGCGCAGGATAAAATGAGAAGGATAAGACCTGTTATCCACATTAAAATTGTTTTGATGAATGACTTTTTTCGCGTGAGCGTTGTGTCGGTCATCACTGCTGTAAATATCCAGAATACGATGATTATGCTGAGACTGCAGAGGATACTTGCAACACTATTCATTATTTTACGATGATATATGATTGTATGCAAGTATTATTAATAGTTATTCAGAGTAAGAATCAAAATTTTATTTTAATGTGCCGGTAAACAAATCTGCTTTGTCTTAGACGATGCAGGAAGAATGATTCTTTAAGGCGGTGAATTTGATTCAGCTGCCGCTGAAATCTCAATTAATCTGTTGAATGAGGTTTATTTAAAATACGAATATATTTTTCCTATTCGTGAGGTTATTTTGGATGAGGAGAAATTGCTGACACCTAATGAATCGTTTTATAGAGAAGTGGGAGGAACTACTCTCAAAAATAAAAAAAACAGTGCGCGAAATATTTCCGCAATTATTATTTATAAGCCTCTATGATTTCAAAAATACTTCTGTCAAACAGAGTATGGATAAAATACAGCCTTTTCTGTCTTTATAATTTCTGCTAAACAGAATACTCTCTGGTATCCTTCAATAATTTTTAACGTTCGGATGATTTATAATTTCAGACTAACCAATCAGCACAATTAATAATGTTAGATGTCCATACTTTCAACAAGTGATACAATGTACACGCCGGAATTTATCTCCATAATGGTACTTATGCTTGTGCCGGTGTTTGCCGCTGTGCTTCTCGCACTCTTCAAACCCGACATTATCAGAAATATCGTTGCGGGAGCTGCTTCAGCTGTGATAATTATTACATCAGTATTCCTTGCATTTACTGCATGGAATACAAACAAAAACATCACACTGCTGAATGCAGATTGGATTGGGACGTTGCTCTTCGTAATTGAAGCTGCCATAGCGCTCATCATCCTGTTCCTCGCATTCAAATACAAAAAGCCTCTGGCAATAATCCTTGCCTTGGTTCAGGCAGGGCTTCTGCTGTTCCTTGAATTCTCGGGGCTTGTCGGAAACTACACGGGAGCAACAATAGTTCTTACAAATCTCTCACTGATAATGGTTTTAATTATCGGTGTTATAGGAACACTCGTTTGTGTATACGCTCTCGGATACATGAAAGATTACCACGAACATCAGAAAGATGTTCCGGTGCGCAAACGCTACTTCTTTGCGTTGATGTTCCTCTTCCTTGCGGCAATGTTTGGAATTGTGGTCTCAAACAATCTTATGTGGCTGCTTGCATTCTGGGAAGTAACAACGCTTTGCTCATTCCTTTTAATTGGATACTCCAAGACCGAAGAAGCGGTAAACAATTCGTTCAGAGCAGTCTGGATGAATATGATTGGAGGAATCTGCTTTACCGCAGCTCTCATTTATATTCTTACAATTAGCTCCGACCTGATATCAATTACAAATCTTCTCGGATACGGAAATGTCGCGGCTCTGACAATTCCTTTAGCGCTTATAGCTGTTGCGGGACTTACCAAAGCTGCGCAGATGCCGTTTTCAACATGGCTTACAGGTGCAATGGTTGCACCGACACCTGTTTCGGCACTTCTTCATTCATCGACGATGGTTAAAGCGGGTGTTTACTTACTTGTAGTATTTGCTCCGCTGTTCTCGCAGACCTGGGTTGGAATTGCTCTTGCACTTGTAGGAATGTTTACATTTGTTGCAACATCCGTTCTTGCCATTTCTCAGAGCAACGCAAAGAAGGTCTTAGCTTACTCAACAATTGCCAACCTCGGCTTAATCACAGCCTGTGCGGGTATTGGAACACCCGGAGCGGTTATGGCTGCAATTCTTCTGATAATCTTCCACGCGGCTGCAAAAGGACTTCTCTTCCTCTGCGTCGGAGCGGTTGAACACAAAATAGGAAGCCGCGACATTGAAGACATGGACGGACTTTTAGTAAGACTTCCGCTTCTTGCGACAATGATGGTTATTGGAATTGCCGGAATGTATCTCGCTCCGTTTGGAATGTTAATCTCCAAATGGGCTGCGCTTGAAGCATTTATTACAGCGCCTGCTGGATTCATCTTTGTTATTCTGCTTGCGTTTGGAAGCGCGTTTACAATATTCTTCTGGACAAAATGGCTTGGCAAACTCTTCATGAGAATGGGTAAACCGCAGGCACCCGCTGTAAAATTACATATCTCTGAAAAACTTTCAGTAATAATTATCGGAGCTCTCGCGGTTTTAGCCTGCGTAAGTTTCCCAACAATAATAAAATACGGAATCAACCCGTATCTGAAAGAAATTTTTGGAATAATTCCCGGAGCTGAATTACTTTCATCGGACACACTTATAATGTGCGGAATTATGTTTGCAATCCTTGCGGTTCTTGTAATTGCTGCTGCATTCGGCTCAAAATCAGGCAAAGAGATTAAGCCGTACTTAAACGGCAGAGCTGTTGATTCAGACGGAAAATTCCTGGGTTCACTCGGTGTATACAAAGAAGCAAAAACATCCAACTACTATCTTGAAGATTACTGCGGAGAAAAATCCATTCTCAAACCTTCGTGGCTGATTTCAATAATTCTTATCGCGGCAATGTTTGTGCTTGCGTTTATGGGGGTAATGTTATGATGGAAATTATAATGCCCATAATCGGTGCTGTCGTATTTTTAATACTCGCGCCTTTCCTTGGAGGATTATTGGCAGGAGTCGACAGAATTCTGACTGCGAGAATGCAGAGCAGAGTAGGTCCGCCAATCTTACAGCCGTTTTATGATATCGGAAAACTATGGCATAAAGAGAAGGCGTTCTCAAATCCTGTTGAAATAATATTCACAACAGCGTTCTTAGTTCTCACAGCATTTTCCGGCGCAATATTATTTGCCGGAAACAATATTCTGCTGGTTGTATTCTGTCTTGCACTTGCCGATACGTTCTTAATTCTGGCGGCGTATGCAGCAAACGCTCCTTACTCACACGTCGGAGCAGTAAGAGAATTAATCAGCACAATGGCTGCAGAACCTGTTCTTATGCTTCTTGCGGCAGGATTTTTTATGGTCACCGGAAGCTTCATGGTTAAAGATATTCTCACAACATCTGTTCCGGCAATAATTTATCTTCCCGGAATTTTCCTGGCCCTCTTTGCCGTGCTGACGTTAAAACTCAGGAAGTCGCCGTTTGATATTTCGACATCGCATCACGCTCATCAGGAACTTGTAAAAGGAGTTACCGCATCTTTGTCAGGAAAAAGTCTTGCAAAAGTTGAAATTGCACACTGGTATGAGACAATTCTTTTCCTTGCGATGATGTTTTTATTCTTCTCGGGACAGCCTGTAATTGCCGCGGTGGTCATAATAATTGCCTACCTGCTTGAAATTGTAATAGATAACGTCTTCCCTCGTATCACATGGAAGATGACCGTAAAAACAATCTGGACAATCACAATAATTCTCGGCGTGATTAACATCTGTATAATTGCAATATTTGGAGGTATGTTCTTATGAGTTCATCAGGCAAATCACCTTGGCTTCTGCACTATAACGCATCAAGCTGCAATGGATGCGATATAGAAATTCTGGCAGCGCTTACACCTCTTTACGATGTTGAGCGCTTTGGAATTATCAACACTGGAAACCCCGCACACGCAGATATTTTTGTTGTTACGGGAAGTGTTAATGAGCAGAACAAAGTTGTTCTGAAAAATCTTTACGACCAAATCCCTGAGCCAAAGGTTGTAATGGCTGTTGGAATCTGTGCTTCAAGCGGCGGAGTTTTCCGTGACTGCTACAACGTCTCAGGAGGAGTGGATACAATAATTCCTGTCGATGTTTATGTTCCCGGCTGTTCTGTCAGACCTGAAGCTCTTATTGAAGGAGTTGTGAAAGCCATAGGAGTTCTTGAAGAGAAGCGTGCGAAACAGGAGGAAAAGAAATGAACGTCAATTCAATAACCAAGGCTGATGTCGCAAAGACAGCTGCCGATATGAAGAATCAGGGTTACCGTCTTGTGGTTGTGACCTGCACTCCCGCAGCTGAAGGCTATGATATAACCTATTCATACGACAAGGAAGGTGAACTGAAGCATTACAGAATCAACGTTTCCGAATCTGATAAAATTGATTCTATAGGTAAATCATACGGCGGCGCATTCGTTTATGAAAACGAAATCCATGACCTTTACGGATTTACATTTGAAGGTATGACACTTGACTTCAAAGGAACATTCATCAGAACATCAATTCCTTTCCCGTTCAAAAAACAGGCGGCAGAACCGACTGTTACAAAAGTTAAGAAGGAGGAGCAAAAATGACCGAAAAACGTACAGTTATTCCGTTCGGACCTCAGCATCCTGTGCTTCCCGAACCGATTCACCTTGACCTTGTTGTTGAGGATGAAAAAGTCGTCGAGGCAATTCCTTCAATAGGATATGTTCACAGAGGTCTTGAAAGCCTTGTCGGCAAAAGAGACTACACTGATTTCGTGTATCTTGCCGAGCGTATCTGCGGTATCTGCAGTTTCACTCATTCATCAACCTACTGTCAGGGAATTGAAGGACTCATGGGAATTGAAATCCCTCAGCGTGCAACTTATCTTCGAACCATGTGGGGAGAATACTCGCGTATTCACAGTCACCTGCTCTGGCTCGGATTGTTTGCCGACTCGCTTGGATTTGAGAGTTTGTTCTACAACGCATGGAAGATTCGCGAATCTATTCTGAACGAACTTGAGGCAACGACAGGCGGAAGAGTTATTCAAAGTGTATGTAAAGTTGGAGGGGTTCGCCGCGACGTTAAAAATGAATTCTTATCTGAAATGGATACACGCCTCGATGGGATTGAAGATGAGATTAAGGAACTGACAAAAGTATTCCTGAAAGACTACACGCTCAAGAAACGTCTTGTCGGAAAAGGAATGCTCTCCAAAGAAGATGCTTATGCGCTTGGAGCTGTAGGTCCTGTTGCAAGAGGCAGCGGACTTGAACAGGATGTCAGAATGACTGATTATCTTGCATACAAGAATGTGGGATTCAGACCTGTTACATCCAAAGGCTGTGACGGCTACTCACGCTGCGAAGTAAGATGCAAAGAGCTTCTGCAGTCTGTTGAAATCATCCGCAGAATTATTTCAGATATGCCCGAAGGCGAGGTCTCTGTTGCTGTTAAAGGAAACCCTGACGGAGAATATTTCAGCCGCTCTGAACAGCCCAGAGGAGAAGTTATTCACTACTTAAGAGGCAACGGAACGAAAAATCTGACACAATTCAGAGTAAGAACACCTACTCTGACAAATGTTCCGTCGCTTGTTGCGATGCTTCCGAATTGTGAACTTGCCGATGTCCCGCAGATTGTTCTGACAATTGATC
>JAUNXW010000101.1 GCA_030539595.1 Methanocorpusculum sp.
CGTAGATTTGCGGTTTGTTTTTTCTATGAATGATGAATGTCAACGCTGAGCGGAGAGATTATCGTAGCGAAGCACCAAACTTAGTCTAAGAAAATTAGTGAAGTACTGTTAAGTTTCATGGATATTTTCAAGAATTAGATTCGATAGAATTTGACAGTTAAAAAATATTTTAGGGATATGTTCATGTTCAATGATTCAAACAAATCAATCAAAATATGACATCATGAATCCAAGAACAGATTAGCCTTGTTTTTATTCAACTGTCAAATATTTAGTAAACAAAAATTTTAACTGTCAAATTCAGGTTCAATCCGCGATTACCTTCCCAAGAAAATAATCCTCAGAGTTTTTCTGTTTTTATACCATAATATAGACGGCACTTTTCTCTATTGCATTTTGGATTTTCGTTCGCATACTTACATTTCATCATCAAAGGCAAATCTATGTCAACCCAGTAGTTATTTATTAAAAATTTGGAAGCCTCGACGATGCATATTGCGGAATTTCTTATGCAGCAGTCCGGGCTGCCTTCAAAATTCGGGTTTATCATTTTACTCATACAATATCCCGAAATTTTGTTTGCAAATCCGGTAACTTTAGCAATATCTTTGAATTCGACTTCTGTAGCCTGAAATGCTCCCCCCATAGATAATGGAATTCCACAGAAACCACCGAGCTTGCACATGGATGTCTGAACTTTCTGAACCCTGTCTTTAATGGCATAAAGCCCTTTTTCAAAATTATTGACCTTGCCGCCTGAGTTTTTATATGCAGTGTAAACACACAGAGCGCTGAGTAGGTAATGTTTGCATCCGAGCAGAGAAAGATTTGTTGTATCCATTATTATCTCCGCAATATCAAGAGGGTTTCCGGATTTTACATTCATACATACTATTTTAGCTTCATTGAATGCTTCTTCAAACTTGCAATCATTACAAACGTGATGACCGTCTGGACAAACATAATTTGTTGTTATGTTTTTCCCGCAGACGTCACATTTTGTATCTGTTGGGAAATATTCTTGGTGCGTATCTTTCCCGCAGATTTGGCATTTGGAGAATGCGAATTTCATATTACCAACTCCGAGTTATTAATCATAATTGGTTATGATAATATAAATAGTATTTCACGCTGTTAATTATTTACTTATGAGTCTGTCCAATCGTCATGAGAACCCGTTGGATAAGATTTTGATGATGAGATTGTTGTACTGTTGGGCTTTGAACTCACATCGTTACACCACGAAAGTAACTAAACCAATTTGCAAATGTTCCATTTGATTCGCAAGTTCTGGACTTGCTCAACTAAAGATGCTAAAGCATCTCGCCTCAGCTAAGAAACCTAAAGGTTTCCGCGATTTGACAAGCTCACAAAGCGCAAACCCTATTAAAAAAAAATATTTATTTATTCCGATTCACACGAATCACAGTCGCACCCGCAGGATTTACAGCCCGCGTTTTCTCCCCACGGCTCTCTCCCGTTTTTCACAAGATAATCATTGATAGCCTTGTGAATTGTTTCTTCGGCAAGAACCGAGCAGTGCATCTTAATCGGCGGCAGACCGTCAAGAGCCTCAGCTACAGCTTTATTTGAAAGAGTCCACGCCTCTTCAAGCGTCTTTCCTTTAATCATTTCAGTTGCCATACTGCTTGAAGCAATTGCCGCTCCGCAGCCGAAAGTCTGAAACTTCACATCAACAATGACATCGTTTTCGACTTTCAGATACATCTTCATAATATCCCCGCAGGCAGGATTTCCCTCTTCGCCTACGCCGTTTGCATCTTCAATCACGCCCACATTTCGCGGATTCGTGAAATGATCCATAACTTTTTCGCTGTACATTTATAACATCTCCTTTGGTGTCAGAGGAGACATCGAACGAAGTTTTTTAATCGTATCCGTAAGGACACTGATAACTGTTTCAATGTCTTCATCTGTTGTTCGTTTGCCTATAGTAAGTCTCACAGAGCCGTGAGCAATGCCTGCCGGAACACCCATAGCCGTTAAAACATGCGACGGCTCAAGCGACGCAGAATTACATGCGCTTCCCGTAGACGCACAAATTCCGTGCATATTCAGAATCAACAGAATTGACTCTCCTTCCACATACTCAAACGTGATATTTGTATTATTTACAAGACGGTCATATGGATGACCGTTCAAATGCGACGCCGGAATTTTCAAAAGTTCTTCTGTGAGCCTTCCGCTCATTTTACGAAGCCTTTCAGACTCTTTCGGCATTTCTTTAACCGCCGCTTCAAGAGCATAACCGAGCCCGACAATTCCCGCAACATTTTCAGTTCCCGCACGTCTTTTATTCTCCTGAGCACCTCCGTGAATAAGATTTTGAATCCTCGTGCCCTTTTTAATATACAAAACTCCTACACCTTTAGGTCCGTAGAATTTATGTCCCGAAAGTGAAAGCAGAGTAATATTTTCAGCTTTAACATCAATTGGAATATGTCCTGCGGCCTGAACTGCATCAGTATGGAAATAAATTCCGTATCTTTTCGCAATCTCACCTATTTCTTTAATAGGCTGAATCGTTCCAACTTCATTGTTCGCATACATAACGGAGATAAGAATTGTATCCGGTCTGATGGATTTTTCAACATCGTTTGGTGAAACTCTCCCGTATCTGTCAACAGGCAGATATGTTATCTCAAAACCTTTTGATGCGAGCCACTCGCATGAGTGAAGAATTGCGTGATGTTCAACAGCCGTAGTTATGATATGCTTACCTTTTCGTTCGTTTGCAAATGCCACCCCTTTCAGCGCCCAATTGTCCGATTCAGTCCCGCCGTTTGTGAAGAAAATCTCATCAGGCTCAGCGTTAATAGCTTTTGCGACCTGCCCGCGTGCTTTGGTTATTGCGTCCTTATTCTCTGCACCTATTGAATAAATCGATGAAGGGTTTCCGAATTTTTCTGAAAAATACGGAATCATTTTTTCAAGCACAGCCGAATCTGTATAAGTTGTTGCCGCGTGGTCCATGTAAATTATTTTTTCAGTCATTATATCATCTATGCATTAATTTTATTCTCAGCCGTGCAGAGACAGCCGCTGTTACATTCAGCGCTCGCGAAAGCGCATACATTCATTGAAAAGTCAGCCATCGGATGACCTTTACTTTTTATTTCAAACTCTTTATACCATCCGAAAGCGGCACGTTTTGTTTCAATTCCTTCCTCCGTCAGTCTTGCCTGAATCGTTTTGAGAATCCAGAGTGAAATCCCAGGACAGCCCAACTCTGATGCGAGATGAGCGTAAGGGAAAAGCATCACCTTTTTTGCGCCCAGACGGGCTAACCTTGTTTTAATCGACTCAACCGATGAGTTTACGATTTTTTCAGGCGAGACCTCGTCGGATTTTTCAACGCACATAAACAGAAGAACTGCGTTTTCCATACTATCCTCTTTTACGGGTTCAGGCTCTGCAATTTTTGTTTTCTTCGTCACCTTATACCAAACTCTGTCCGTATGTATTCCAAGAATTTTCATTGAACTCCTCCTACAGCATTTGAAATTATACCGCTTGTGATAATTCCAATCACATGATTGTCTTTGCTTAAAACAGGCAAAGCCGAGATTCTGTATTTTTCAAGAATATGAGCCGCGTCGTTAATTGTTGCGGTCTCTTTTATAGTCACTACATCTTTTGTCATAATCTCATTGAGATTTTCTTTGTTCAAAGCAACCGACTTTGCCACATCCCACGAGGTAACAATTCCCGTGAGTTTTCCGTCTGCTGAAACCACAGGGATGTGGTCTGTCTCTTTTTCAATCATAATCTCAGCCGCCTGAGAGATTTTTGCGCAGTCGCAGACTACGGGCGGATTTTTAATCATGACGTCAGCCACGCGTTCCGGTGTTAGGAATCTGCCCACAATATAGTTGAGCTGATTGTTTTCAAGCAGGAAAGCGTCGTGACCGTAAGGCGAGATAATTTTTGAATACTGAACGTCACAGCCGTTAATCGTCAGAGCGGAAACAATCTCTTCCGATAAATACGGCGGATAAAGCCAGTCTGATGAAACAGAAATTACAAGCGTCTTTGCCGAAATTCCGAGAAGTCCTTTTGCGAGGTTTCCGTCTTTTGTAAGGTCAAAATAATCTATTGCCTTCGTTATGTAAAGATATGAGTCCGGCGAAAATCTTTCGATGAAAGCTTTACCCTGATGCTGAAGATAACTCTCAACCGAGAACTCGGTATCGAACCCGTATTCAAGTTTTTCATTTTCCTGAAGCCTTCTGCCGAATTTTTTCCTCATCGACTCGTCCGAAAGATAGGTAATGTGTGCCATCATTCTCGCAAGAGCAAGCCCGTTTCTTTCATCGCTCATAACTGCGGCTCTTTGAACCGCTCCAAAAGCAATGTGCATAGGAGTTGAATACCCCGCAGACGCAATAACGACCGCTCTTCTGACAAATTCCGGATACTTCACAGCCCATGTTAAAGACTGCATACCGCCCATTGAACCGCCGATTACCGCATAAAGTTCGTGAACGCCAAGCTCTTCAAGAAATTTATGCTGGGCATTTACCATGTCGCTCACCGTTACAACAGGGAAATTTCTTCCGTAAGGTTTTCCTGTTTTTTTGTTTATAGAGGAAGGTCCTGTTGAACCTTTACAGCCGCCGATAACATTTGTCGCGATAATACAGTATTTATTTGTGTCAAGCGCTTTGCCTTCGCCGATAATTCCGTCCCACCACCCGGGTTTTGAGTCTCCTTCGTGAAATCCCGCGGCGTGTGCGTCGCCTGAAAGTGCATGACATACAAGAATTGTGTTTCCTTCCTCAAAATCACAGCCGTATTTTTCGTATGCTATTGTCACATCATCAAGAAATGCGCCGCTTTCAAGTTTAATAAGGGACGAGAGCCTGTGATATTTTGTTTCCGAAATCATTTTTCCTCACGCAAACGATAAAGCATAATCCAAATCAGCGATTATGTCGTCTGAATTTTCTAATCCCACAGAAAGCCGTATAGTCTCTTCGGTTACTCCGGTAGACTTCTGTTCTTCTTTTGTCAGCTGCTGATGAGTTGTTGAAGCGGGGTGAATTATCAATGTTCTTGTGTCGCCTATGTTTGCGAGAAGAGAGATGAGCTTTACGTTATTCTGAACTCTTACAGCCGCATCATAACCTCCTTTTACTCCGAATGTGAGAAGAGGACCTCCAAAGCCTTCGAAATATTTGTCTCTGTTTTTTGCTGATGGATGATTTTCAAGTCCGGGATAATTTACCCATGCGACTTTTTCATGATTTTCCAGATGCTTTGCGACAGCCAGAGCATTTTGTGCGTGGCGTTCAACACGTAGATAGAGGGTTTCAAGTCCCATGGATGTGAGCCATGCGTTGAATGGTGAAAGCGTCGCTCCCAAATCTCTCATGAGTGAAATTCTGATGCTTGTTGAAACTGTTGATTTGCCGAAGGTCTGATAGTGTCTAAGCCCTCCGTAAGCAGAATCAGGCTCTGTGAATTTCGGGAATTTGCCGTTGTCCCATGGGAATTTTCCGCTTTCGACTATTGCTCCAGCGAGTGAATTTCCGTGACCGTTTGCATATTTTGTTGCCGAAAGAACAACTATGTCAGCTCCGTGTTTTAATGGCTGAACTGTTCCAATTCCTATTGTGTTGTCCACTATAAAGGGAACGCCCGCATCATGCGCGATTTTTGCGACGGCTTCAAAGTCCGGAATGTCTAATTTTGGATTTCCGAGCGCTTCAAAGTAGACGGCTCTGGTTTTTTCGCTGACTGCATTTTTGAGAGCTGTGAGGTCTGATGAGTTTACGAATCTGACTTTTCTTCCGAAGTTTGGAAGTGTCAGGTTGAAAAATTCGTAAGTGCCTCCATAGAGATTGTCGGCAGATACGATTTCATCGCCAGGATTTGTGAGAGCCAAGACCGCATAGCTTATGGCTGCCATTCCAGAAGAAGTTGTTATTGCCGCAGTTCCGCCTTCTATTGCGGCGAGTTTTGTTTCAAGCGAGGTGTTGTTTGGATTCGTGAGCCTTGTGTATATATTTCCTTCTTGTTCGAGGCTGAATCTTTTTGCGGCTTCGTCTGCGTTTTTGAATACATAGGCTGTTGTCATGTAGATGGGCTCAGCCCTTGCACCTGTTTTTTCATCAGGCTTTTGTCCCGCGTGGATTGAAATTGTTTCTTTTTTATACATATAATTCACACTGTGAATTTATGTGTGCGGATTGAATATATAGTTATCTCCATAGCTTGT
>JAUNXW010000002.1 GCA_030539595.1 Methanocorpusculum sp.
TTTGGGATTCTCTCCGCAACGGAAGCCGCAGTGCCTTACGCAGATAAAGTCATCTTCCTCTTCTTGGGCGGATTTATTATCGCAATGGCAATGCAGAGATGGGGTCTGCATAAAAGAATCGCTTTGAAAATCATCAGTCTGACAGGAACAAGCCCGCGCAGACTTATCCTCGGATTCATGATTGCGACCGCATTTTTATCGATGTGGATTTCAAACACGGCAACGGCCATGATGATGATTCCAATAGCCATAGCAATCATCGCTACCGTTCTGCCGAGCAAATCCGTTAAAGAGATGGACAAACAGCAGAAAGCCTTTGCCGGATGTCTCGTTCTATCAATTGCTTACTCTGCGGGTGTCGGCGGAATCGCAACACTTATCGGAACACCCGCAAATGGAATATTTGCAGCTCAGCTTGCAATGCTTTTCCCCGACGCACCGCCGATTGATTTCTTCAAGTGGCTTGAGTTCGGTGTGCCGTTCGTAATTATAATGATAATAATAATGTGGCTCTGGCTTACGAGAATCGCTTACCGCAAGATGCCGAAAGTGCTTGAAAACACAAAGGAAGTTCTTCAAAAAGAAATCGATTCGCTCGGTCCGATGTCACGCGGAGAAAAAAACACGCTCTTTGTTTTTGTTCTCGTGGCGCTTCTCTGGATATTCCGTTCAACCAAAGATTTAGGCGGTTTCATTATTCCTGGTCTGGATATGATTTTCCCGGGAATCGATGACTGCACAATAGCTATATTTGGAGCGGTTCTTTTGTTCATTCTTCCGGTCAGCTGGAAGAAGCAGGAATATACAATGAACTGGCAGTGGGCAGTTCGTATCCCGTGGGGTATTCTGCTTTTATTCGGCGGTGGTATGTGTCTTTCGGCAGCGTTTAAAGCGAGCGGTCTTTCAAAAATTATCGCTGAGTATTTCAGCATCTTAAACGGTGTGCCGATTATTCTTCTGGTTATTATCCTTGCCATCGTTGTGATGATTCTGACGGAGTTCACATCTAATACTGCGGTCGCAAATATTATGATGCCTGTGATTGCGGGAATTTCTGTGGGTGCGCTTGCAATTAATCCGTTCATTTTGATGATGACTGTTGCGGTTGCGTCGTCCTTAGCGTTTATGCTTCCTGTTGCAACCCCGCCGAATGCTATTGCCTATGGCACTGAATACGTGGAGATGAAGGATATGGTAACTGCCGGATGGTTCCTGAATCTAATCGGTATAATGATTTTTACGATACTGATGTTTACAGTAGTGATGGCTGTGTTCGGTCTTGATGTCGGACTGCCCGAATGGGCTATGTCTTTGATGGGAACATAATCTTTTTTTTCCAAACAATGGAAATATTATTTGTGCGGTCGGTTTTTAGTAAAGAGACCGGATATATTTTTTTGTGTTCACAGCGTACTGCTGTAGACTTTTTCTGAATTTAGGTCAGAATATTTTTCCGTCTTCTTCTTCGTAAACCCAATAGCCTACCGCAGGATATACGCAGTTTTCCGGAGAGTAGATACCGACAGCACCGTTTTTACTG
The DNA here is from genome assembly GCA_030539595.1 of Methanocorpusculum sp. Taxonomy (GTDB): domain Archaea; phylum Halobacteriota; class Methanomicrobia; order Methanomicrobiales; family Methanocorpusculaceae; genus Methanocorpusculum. Next base: position 1,541 of record JAUNXW010000002.1, read on the forward strand.
ACTGTTACATAGTCTTTGGCTGACGCATCCCAATAAATTATTGTCCTCCATTTAGTCCCCGTGAGAAGATTACGTGCGGATGCTGTACTGATTCCAGCAACGCCTATGGTGTTCCAGCCTTTATAGACATTTTTGGATATAGGGGCGGTCTGACCTATCGGCTCAAATTTGAGAGTAATGTCTTTTACTTCGGCTGAATAAATCCAATAACCTGTCATCGGCATTAAAATTTCAGTTTCGCTGAGCTGCTGCCAATTTTGTGTTTTTCCGTTGAAGGTTAAGAGAGGATGATTTGCGGTTTCAACACCGTCAAAAACTGACGCAGCGGTGTTAGATGTTGTATTGAGTGTTTTTGGTATGGAAATAAAATTCCATCCGACAACAAGCCTGATTATTTTTTCATCGATTGATACCTTGGTTGGAGCAATGATGCTGAAAGATACAGTGTTTGCTGTTCCGCTGTCGAATGAAACGTAAATTTTGTATATTCCTATCGGCATTTCTGAGGTTGGAATATCCAAAGACCATCTTCCCGTTAATGTTTCTGCTGAATAACTTTTTAGATATGATGATTCTTGAGATAACAATTCAACGGTTATTACGTGACTTGAATCGGTGTTTGCTGTTCCCGAAATTTTAAGCAAATCACCGCTCACAACATCGGAAACAGGATTTACGGAAATCACACAAGGAATTATGTTAATCATAATTTCATCTGTTTTGAATCCGGCAATTGAGGCATAGATTTTATATTTCCCAACCGATTTGCCGGATGTACCGATACTTGTGAACCATGTTCCGTCAGATTTTACCGATGCGGAATATCCTGATGAATATCTGTCCGCATTATAGAACTGAATATATACCGATTCCCCTACGGGACGATTTGTTGTTCCTGAAACAACAAAATTGTCTCCGTTGATTACATCTGCAATTGGATTGACTGTTAATGTGCAGGGTTTGATTATAAAATCCGCTTCTGTTTTTGCTTCTCCGACCACAGCATATATTTTGTAAGCTCCGGCGGTTATATCTGTAGTTGTGAAGTTGACAGACCATGTCCCGTCAGATTTTACAGATACCGATGCGCTCAGACGTTTTGTGTTTGGTGCAGTGTTTCTTTCTTTGTAGGTGTAATCGGCTGAGAGAAGGTCAACGGTTACAGTGTTTCCCAACGGTCGGTTGGTTGTGCCGGTAATTTTGAGTGTATCACCTTTGATAATATCTGTTACAGGTTTGATAACCAATCTGTGCGGGATAATGTTTACAGCCGCTTCAGCTTTGGTATTTCCGATTACGGCAAATATGTTGTATTTTCCTGTTGTAAGTCCAGCAGTCCCAAAATTAATTAACCATTTAGTGTCTTTTTGAATTCTGACAACAGATGTCAGGTGTGCTGTGCTTGGGGCGCTGTTTCGATTTTCATAGGTATATTCCGATAAGAGCAGGTCAACGGTCAGGATACTGCCGGTCGGATAAATGGTTGTTCCCGATACTAAAATCACATCCCCTTTTGTTACGCCGGTAACCGGAGCAATGATTATCTTTGAATTATGTTGTTCCATTTTACGCAGGGTGTAATAGGTTCGGTTACTTCTTTTTCAAAGCAGTATTTATCAATCGAATCGGCTGACGCTCTCTGCTGAATCAATAAACAAACGAACTGAATAATCGAAAAACAATCAATAGAGAAGTGCTTACCGCTCAAAGAGCTGCACAGGGGGGGGGGGCGTGTCTAATGGAAAGCAAAAAATTTTTCATAAATTTAACCTCACCTGCACTGCAGAACGGCAGTCAGGATAAACAGTTAATAGTTGTGTTATATTTCCATAAATAGATTTCTGCGCAGACAAAAATATAAAATGAGTTTGTTCACTGATACTCAAAACTTTATCTACATTCTCACAGCATAAGGAATCGGATCTTCGATTCCAACATCCTTAAACGCTTTCAGCCTCGCAAGGCACGAAGAACACACACCGCATGAAACATCATTTTCAGAATAGCACGACCATGTATCCTCATATGGAACACACATACGAAGACCCTCTTTCAGAATATCCGTCTTATTCATATTCACAAACGGCGTCTTCAGCTCAATAGGTTTTTCAGTCTGAGTTCCAACAATAACCGCGTGCTGCATAGCTTCAATAAATCTCGGCGTGCAGTCCGGATAACCTGTGTGGTCGCCCGACTGAACTCCGATAAAAACCGCGTCTCCATCTCTTGCCTCGCAAAAAGAAGCCGCGATGGAAATCAGATTGCCGTTCCTGAACGGAACATAAGTATTCGGATTCTCAGCTCTGCCGAGAACTCCTTTTTCCACAGGGATACTCATATCAGTCAGACTGCTTGAGCCGAACTTAGTAAAGTAGTCCAGATTAATCTCAATAAACTCAAGAGCATTAAGATGCTTCGCGACTTTTTTCGCACACTCAAGTTCTTTGCGCTCGGTTCTCTGACCGTAATTAACGTGAAGCGCAAGAATTTCATAACCCATCTCTTTCGCAAAATACGCTAAAGTCGTTGAATCCATCCCGCCCGAAATCAGACAAACAGCTTTCTTCATTTTACATCAAGCTCCTTGTGAAGCTGAAGCTGAAACCTTACGGGAAGCTTCTCTGAAATAATTGTTTCAACAAGCCATTTTGTTTCCGTTCCGTAAACAGGCGTTATACAGACCTGAGCTTTCAGGTCTTCGGCTGATGCGAGGACTTCAACCATATACATGTAGTCAGCCTCGTCACCTATGACAAATTTTACGCAGTCGGACTTCTGAAGCGAGGAAAGAAGTGAGAGGTCGCTCACTTCGCACGAGGACGGGCATTTAACATCCATGCAGATTGAAGCGAAGCGGTTCAGTTCACTGAACGGGATTGTTCCGTTGGTTTCTATGTCGACAGAAATTTTTGCCGCGGATAAAATCTCAAGAAGAGGGAGGAGTTCTTTTTTCTGGAGAAGAGGTTCGCCTCCGGTGATGCAGACGTAGGATAGACCGCTTTCAGAAATTTCTTTGACGATTTCATCAACACTTTTTTCTTCTCCTTTTTCAAATGAGTATTCTGTGTCGCACCACGCGCATCTTAGGTTGCATCCGGCAAGTCTGAGGAAAAAACAGGGTTTGCCCTGATTCAGACCTTCACCCTGTAGACTTACGAAGGTTTCGCTGACTTTCATGCAGTTACCTCAGCATAGCAGCCTTCGGATTCCCAGACGCGTATTTTCAGAACCGATGCAGACATTTTCTGTTCTTCGCAGAATTTATTCAGTCTGTTTTTGATGTCTTCGGCTATGAGTTCGCTTGTTGGGTCTCCGTTTGTTAAGACAGGTGTCTGAAACGGTGCTATTGCCGCAACAAGCGGGTCGTCTTTGTTGAGAATTACCTGATGGTCATAGATGTCTATGATATTTTTGATTATATTGTAGTCGATGAGTATTTTGCTCTGCTCTGCGGGAGTGCCTTCCATCCAGACTTCTATGCTCCAGCGGTGTCCGTGAAGACGCGAGCATTTTCCCTCGTAGTGCATCAATCTGTGGGATGCGTCGAAGTGAGTTTCTTTATAGATTACAGTCATCGTGTATATTTATTGTTGCTGGAAAAAGATAATATGATTCATAAGGGGCTATACATATCAAGGTTTTTTTCACGATTGAACAAGCTGTAAAGTAAGAATGTAAATCAACATTGTTAAATATCTGTAAGGTGAGTGTATAGTATATGAAGAAATTATTACAGTTTACTCTGCTTCTCGCAGTAATCTGCCTGATTGTTGCGGTTGCAGGCTGCACAGGCTCTGACTCCGGCAAAGCAACACCTACACCGACAGTTGTGCCGTCAAACGCAGTTCCTACCTCAACCGGCGTAATGTCGAATTTAGCCAACGTTGCAAACCTCGCACCCGGAGTTTATCCCGGTGAAGATGGTTCTGTTTTAACTGTTTACGCAGACCACAGCTACGATGTAAAAACCAAAGATGGAACACTTTCCTACGGTGCAGACGGTAAAATAAAGATTACCGCAAGTGAAGGAACATCTTACGTTGCAACTGATAATGAAGGGAAGGCAACAAATACTGATGGATCAAGTGTTGAATGGAAAAAACTCGACAACGGATTATACCACTACAAGATTGTCAGCGTAGACGGAGAAGTTGAAGAATACGACCTTCCAATGTCTCCTTCTGACTTTGTCAAATAATTTTTTCTAATCAATTACCTTTTTTAATCAGAGACACACTAATCTCTATTATGTTCAAAAAATCCTCATACCGATATTTTTTATAGCGCTGATATGCATAACCGCAGGATGCATTAACATACCCTACCCCATACCCTCAGAAAGAACTCTATGAAAAAACAGCGGAAGCTGTTGTTTCAACACTCAAAGATAAAGCTGCCGTAAGCACAGCATTATAAACTAATCCGCCAAATTTATTTTTATGAATAACGGGAAGATTCTTGATTTTTACAAATCACTTCGTGTCCGTGTTATTTTACTGGCTGTCGGTATTCTCACAATAATATTTTCCCACTATCTGACAACCGCACTGCCTTATATAATCGGTACAGGAATGTGTTTGTTTGGAATAACCAATCTGATTGTAGGTATTGCGAGAAAAAAAGTCATCAACGAAATGAAGTCAGAGATTGCCAACGCTTTGATAATTTTAATTCTGGGTGTCGCTGTATTTTTACAAGACGGTGAACATCTTGCTTTTATAGGAATTATCTGGGCTCTGATTAGTTTAATGAGCGGTGCTTCAGAACTGAATAAAGCTCTGTATCATTTCTTGAGAAAAGAAAAGTTCCTGTTTCTGCTGATTCAGGGGTCTATTGAGGTTGCTTTATCTATGGCACTTTTGTTTGACCCGTTCGAACATTTACAGCTTCATGTTGTATTTTTGGGAATAACTATGATTGTCTATTCAATCAAAAGCCCTGACTTGTGGCTGAAACAGCAAAAAGAGATTATTAAAAAAGCACCCGTCGGGTTTGAGCCTCAAAAAATTATGAGCGAGGAGAAAAAATGAAAATATTCTATTTCACGGCAACGGGAAACAGCCTGACCGTTGCAAAACATATAGGCGGAGAACTTATTTCAATTCCGCAGATTATAGACACTGAGAATCTTGAATTTTCAGATGACGTAATAGGAATAGTTTTTCCTATCTACAGTCTGAACTTTCCGAATATGGTCAAGAAATTTCTTGAGCGTGCGAAACTCAAAGCAGACTACACATTTATCGCGGCAACCTGCGGGGCTTTTGCAGGAGTTACACTTATTGATGCACAGGAGTTAGCGAAAGAAAACGGATATCGATTTGATTATCTGACGACAATTTCAATGCTTGACAATTGTCTTCCGCAATGGGAAATGGAGACGGAAAAGAAAAAAGCCGAGAAGAAAAACATAGAGGAAAACCTCAAGCGTATTGTCTGTGATATTAACAACCGTAAAGTCACGGAGAAAATTCCGACACCGGGCGGTAAATTTATGAGTTGGTTCTCGCGAACATTTTTCCCAATCGGAGACGGCTACGCTTCAAAATATATTATTGATGATAAATGCGGTCTGTGCGGAACTTGTGCTAAAGTCTGTCCCGCAGGAAACATTTTAGTGTCTGAAAAAGTTGTGTTCAAAAATTCCTGCGAAGCCTGTCAGGCTTGTATTCACGCATGTCCAAAGCACGCGATTCACTTAAAGCATGAACGAAGCAATGCAAGATGGAGAAATCCCGAAGTCAGTCTGAATGAAATTATTGCGGCAAATAATATGCAGAAAAAATAAACGGCATTCAGTCTGTAAAGCCGGAAATTATTTTTTCCGTTTCGTCAAGAATCTTTTCCGCGTATTCAACTCCCGCACTTTTTGTAATTATAATCAGCGACAACTGTCCATCATAAGTAGAGGCTATCAGGAAATAGGGATTTCCAAAACGAAAATCAGAATACAAAGCGGCTTCGATAACTTTCAGGTCTTCGCCGAAATCAACAGCCTCAGGCGGAATTATACCCGTATTCGATAAAGAGGCTGACGGTGAACAATCATTTTTAATCAAAATTCGCGAGATAGGATTTTCTGGGTTTTCAACTGCGAAAAGAACTCCAGGAGCTGTCGGATGTTCTTTTAATTTTAATGAGAGAAGAGCGGCTTTTTCCAGAATCTCTGAGAAATCTGAATTACCGCATTCAACGGGCGACCAGCACGGCACGGAAAAGTTTCCGATTTCAAGACGCATGTCTTCTGGTAGGTATTTCCGCAAATCGTTTGCCTGCCTCATCGGAACAACGGAAATCATGACGCCGTCTTTTTCAAAAATATGTTTTTGAATCGAGACTGCAAATGCTGTTTTCAGTAAATCATTTACGGTTGCACCATGTTTTTTCGCACGGGATTTTGCCGCGGAAAATATTTTCGGAGATATTTTCCGAATGTGGAACTGATATTTTTCTTTTACCGGTTCAATGGGAGTTAAATATTTCAGCCACATTTTCACGGAGTCAAAGGTGTCAATTTCGTTTTGACAGAGTTCAATGCAGATTTTTTCCGGAAATTTCGTCATCTTTTCCGTGAGAGAGAATTCTCTTTCACGGATGGTTTTCGGGATTTTATATGAAGGATCGGTTTTAAGCGCACGATAGGCTGTGCAAAGTATTTTTGAAAGCTGAAGCAGACCGTGAGCGTCCGTAATTGCGTGGTCTACTGTAAGTATAAGGGTATTTGATTTTTTTATATACAGAACAGAAAACGGAATGGCGTCGGCTGACAGATTGTTGAGATATTCTACTGTGTCGTCGGTTGTTCCGCTGAAATTCGTTATTTCTATTTGCCTGTCTGTATAAATCCACCCGCTTGAAGATGCGTCAAAGTCTGCGGAAAGAACGGGAACGGCTTCTGACAAAAGCGAGACAGCTTTTTGCATACGCGTTAAATCGGGGTATTTTTCAAAACACAGGTTCAGCGATATAAAATAAGGCATGTCCCCGCTGAACGTTCGTTGAATACAGTCAAGTTTCGAGGCTTTCAAGTCAGGCGTATTCATATTTATCATCTTTTGGGATTTTCTGTTATATTAATGAACGCCGTTATTTTTAATATAATTATTTGCGGGAAAAATGCAGCTGAGTGTGTTCAATAGTGAATTAAGTGACGTAAAGTAATCCGTCCGTTTAATTTCTGAACCAAATATTTTCTCCGCGAGAAAATTCCCCGTCTCTGTAAACAACACAGCCGTTAACAACAGTCATCTTAGGAAAAACGCCGTTCATATTTTCATAAGGCGTCCAGCCCGCTTTGCTGTGAAGATTTTCAGCTTTGATTTTTTCCGGCACATCGGAATAAACAGCAATGTCGGCTCTTGCCCCAACAGAAATTGACGGCGCTTCAATTTTTAATATTCCGCAAGGGTTTGTAACCGTTTTTGAAATAACCGATTCAAGAGATATTTTTTTCTCATAAACCAGATTCATCAGAAGCGGAAGCATTGTCTCAACACCCGGAACACCAGACGGAGCTTTCGAAAACTCAAGCGCTTTCTCATCGACAGTGTGCGGAGCATGGTCTGAGGCAATAACAGGAATCTTATCAAAATTTGCGAGAAGTTCTCTTTGTTCTTTTTTCAAACGAAGCGGAGGATTCATTCTGAAATGTGTATCACACGGCTCAGCCTCTTCATAATTCAACAAAAGATGGTGAGGGGCGACCTCAAAAGTTCCTTTGATTGAATCAAAGGATTTTGCAGAACTTATATGACAATAGTGAAGTCTTGCTCCGTGCGAAAGTGAATTGACGAGTTCAATCGTCTTAATCTCGCCAGAAACCGGACGCGACTTTGAATGATCTCTGAGGTTGTTTACATCCTGAGAGAGAACCTCTTCCGCGTGAACGGTCACAAGCATATTTTTTTCAGCGAGAATCTCAAGAGACTTATCTATCGTCTCGGGCGTCAGAGCCGAGCCGTAACTTGAAGCTCCGGCAAACATCTCACCGAAAGCAAGAGCGCCTTCCTCAATAAGCCCCACGAAATCCGCGTTATCGGTTACCGAACCGTTAACTCCGAAATTGGTGAAAGATTTTCTTTTTGCTTCGTTTACGCGCTTTATGAAAATCTCACGCGTCTCGTTTGCGGGAATTGAGTTCGGCTGATCAACAACCGTTGCAGCTCCGCCAGCAGCCGCAGACATAGTTCCCGTAGACCAGTCCTCTTTTGCGCTTTGAACACCATCGCGCATGTGAACATGCATATCGCATGCTGCAGGAATCGCAAGCGCGTTGTGACAATCGATTTTTTCACCGAAATTCGATGAACCGATGTGTGAAATACGTCCGTCTTTAATTGTAATATCTGTAATTCTTCCGTTAGCAAGTCTCGCGTTTGAAAGAATCAGTGACGGCATCAGCAGACTCTCGGAACAGGGTCGCCTAACGGCGGTTCAATAAATCTCTCGCTTCCTATTCTTGTAAGCATAACAACACCGCTGCCTTCAACAACTTCACCGATGATTGCAGCGTTTGTTCCGTATTTTTGTTTGCGCAGAGCCTCAACAACTTTTTCAGCGGCTTCTGGCACTACACCCATTACACATTTTCCTTCGTTTGCAACCTGAAGCGGATCAATTCCGAGAAGCGCTCCGGCTGATGCAACAGACTCGCGAATCGGAACTTTATCCTCGTGAACAACAACCTTAACACCAGCTTTTCTTGCCATTTCGTTGATGCATGCGGCAAATCCTCCTCTTGTCGGGTCTTTCATTGCGTGAATACTGTCTTTACCCGCAGCCTTCATTGCCGCGTTAATCATCGTATAAAGAGGAGCGACATCTGATTTCAGCTGGTCACCGAGGTCAAATCCTTCACGTGCGGCAACAATTGAAAGTCCGTGGTCGCCGAGTGTTCCAGATACTATAATCTTGTCGCCTGCTTTCAGATTTTTGTCGCGGATAATGTATTCATCAATCACGCCAACACCTGCGGTGTTGATTGCAATTCCGTCAATGCTTCCCTTTTCAACGACTTTCGTATCTCCCGTGATAATTGAAGCGCCCGCTTCACCGAGAGCTTCATCCATCGAAGCGACTATTTTTTCCAAATCGGCTATAGGGAATCCTTCTTCAATTACCATTGCACAGGTCAGTGCAATAGGTCTTGCACCCATTACAGAAAGGTCGTTGACCGTTCCAGAGACCGCAACTCTTCCGATGTCTCCACCCGGGAAAAAAATCGGCTTGACAACGTGTGAGTCGGTTGTCAGAACAACGGTCTTACCTCCTATCTCGAAAGTTGAACCGTCATCAAGGGATTCAAGTCCTATTCCGCCGGCATTGTTGTGTTTAAACGCGGTAAGGGTTTGGAGAAGTTCTCCCATGACTTCTCCCCCCGCGCCGTGCATCATATTTACTTCAGTATCTTTTTTCATTTTTAATCCTCAGTTTCGATTTCTATATTTTTGACAAGTATCTCTTTACCCTGAACCATGTGCGGAAGTTTACCGCAGTTGGGACAGACAAAAATCTCAGAACCTTTGTATCCGCATTCGCATTCGGCAAGTGGCAGAATGGTGTTGAATTCAAGTTTGGTTTCGGCAAAAACAGGGTCTTCCGTGATAAAAGTGTTGAACATAAACTCAACCTGCTCGGGATTTATCATAGCCATTGAGCCTACGTCGACGTAGATTTTTTTAACAGACTTAGCGCCGTTTTCTTCGGCTGCCCGCTTTGATGTAGCGTAGATATCGTAAGCTATGCCCGACTCATGCATTGTTGGGCTCTTCCATCGCTTTGTAGACTTCTTTAAACAGTTCTCTTGTCTCAAGACCTTCTTCGCGCGAGAGTTTCTGAATGGCAAAGCCAACGTGCACGAGAACAAACTCGCCGACTTTTACATCGACGAGGTCGATTCTGACTTCCTGCTGCAGATTGCCGTAATCAACCAAAGCTACATTTCCATCGCGTATTTCCAATATTTCAGCGGGGACTGCAATACACATGATGTATTATTGGTTTCTTGTTATTCATAAAGAAAGCGAAAAGAGCATGCGAAAAAGCGCCGAGGAAGAGATTTGAACTCTTGAGGTGTTACCACCAGAGGCTTTCAAGGCCACCGCCTTTCCGGACTAGACTACCTCGGCATCTGAATTCCGGTTCTTACATATTGGCACGGCTTATAAAAAAAGATTGCGTATTGTGTGAACGTGTCTGAACGGATATTCTCGTGTTCTTTATAATGTTACAAAATAAATATGAAAATCACATGAACTTCGGGACACTACAAGATGTAAATACTCGCGGTAAAACGGTTCTTCTGCGTGTGGATTTTAACTCGCCTATAGATCCGTCATCAAATACTATTCTGGATGATAAGCGATTCCGTGAACATATTCCAACTATTCAGGCGCTGGAAGATGCGCGTGTTGTGATTCTGGCGCACCAGAGCAGACCTGGCAAGAAGGATTTTACAACCCTTGCGGCGCACGCGGATAAACTTGAACGGCTTTTGGGTATGCCTGTGACTTATGTGGATGATATCTTCGGCTCGTGCGCGAAGAAGACAGTCCGCGAGTCACATCCGGGCGACGTTGTCCTTTTGGAAAATGTGCGCTTCGCAGCAGAGGAAAATCTCAGTCTTAAATCAGAGGAAGGTGCGAAAACTCATCTGGTTAAAAAACTCTGCAGTATGGCAGACCTTTTTGTTCTGGATGCTTTCGGCGCGGCTCATCGTTCACAACCGACGATTACGGGGATTCCTTATGCAATGAAGACGGTTGCCGGACTTTTGATGGAGAAAGAGGTTAAGATGCTTTCAAGAGTTTTCACGAGCGCGCCAAAGCCGGTTACTTTTGTTCTGGGCGGAACGAAGGTTGACGATTCTATGGCTGTTGCTGGAAACGTTCTTGAAAACGGTACAGCGGATAAGGTGGCAATTATCGGAGTTGTCGCGAATGTGTTCTATCTTGCTAAGGGAATTGATATAGGAGAACCGTCAAGAAATCTGATTCACTCGCTTGGTTATGATGGAGAGATTGAAAAAGCTAAGGCGATTCTTGCCAAGTATTCCGACAGAATTATTCTACCGGGTGATGTTGCCGTGAAGGAAAATGACGTGAGGAAGGAATATTCTGTAGATTGTGTTCCGAAAACGTGCCCGATTCTTGATATGGGAAGTAAGTCAATTGCTTCAATTTCAAATTATCTGAAGAGTTCGGGGACAATTGTTATGAACGGTCCTGCGGGAGTTTTTGAGGACAGTGATTTTGCTGCGGGAACTTTTGAGATTTTAAGAGCAGCTGCAAATGCGGAGTTTACTGTATGCGGAGGAGGTCACACGGCGGCGGTTATTGAACAGCTCGGCCTTGCGTCTGAGTATTCTCATTTGTCAACTGGCGGAGGAGCTTGTATTGAGTTCCTGACTGGCAAGAAGCTTCCCGCAATTGATGCGCTTGAGAAGAGTTGGGAAAAGTTCGGTAAATAATTTTTTTAATCTATTTTTAGTATGCTATGATTTTGTCCATGTTGAATCAATTCTATAAATAATATTTTTGTAAATCTTCGTCAGTATTTTTCGTGATGTACCCAAAGGTCATAAAAATTACCGTAAAATAATTGTTCATAGATTTATAAAAAAAAGTGATTATCCGAATTTATTTTTTATCTGCTTCAGATTTTTTATGAACGAGTTTTGCTGCGACCAGAATAATTGCAAGAGCCGCGAATATTCCGATTATCAATGCGGCTATTGCTCCGATTGGTGAATCTCCGAGAGCATAATCCGGCATCGGCGCACTCCAGTTAATCGGGTTGTTTGCTTCTCCTGCAACTTCGTCTCCAGTTGCAGGCGCGAAGATTTCTTTCTGTCCTTCGTTAACCAAAAATGTGCTGTCAAGTCCGTCCGGGTTTGACGAAGCGAAAAATACTGCGCCAACACCGATTACAACAGCAATCACAAGACCTATTGCAAGGAATTTTTTAAGCGGGACAGCGGATTTTTCGGAATTTCCTGTAAGCTCGGGACGGGCTTTGAAGATTAACGTGATTACGATTCCCGTGATGATTCCTTCAATCACACCGATAATTGCATGATAGATAAACATCGTCGGCAAACCGACTGTTAACGGAACCGCACCGACCAAAGCAATTTCAACCGCACAAAGACATGCCGCAATTACGCACGCAAGCCAGCCCGCAATTCCTCCGGCAGCTGGGAACGGTATTTTCTTTTTCAGTAAGTTGTATGAGTAAAATCCTGTAAATCCTGCGACAGCACCCATGTTGATTATGTTTGCGCCGAGCGCGAGAACTCCCCCATCACCGAAGATAAGCGCCTGAATTATTAATACGATTGCGAGAATAAATATTGCCGCAAACGGAGAGCCGAGAACTATTGCGGCAAGAGCTCCTCCTACCAGATGTCCCGATACGCCGAAACCTGTGGGGAGGTTGAAAGCCTGAAGGGCAAAAATTCCTGCTGCGATGACGGCAAGAATCACAATTTTTGATTCGCTGAGATTTTTACGAGCCCAGTTAATAGATAATATTACGAGAATCAGAGCGATTACACATAATACTACACCAATTGCTATTCCGTAAGGAGAATAGCCGAATATGAAATCAGGGATATGCATTTTGGATTACCTGCATTAATTCAGTTATACTTATTTTGTATTAAGTATTACGATTATTTACGATTTTTATTTTCGTAAGATTTGTGTGTTAAAAAATTTGTTCGTTGAGGATTTGCGTGATACGAAATATAATAAAGAGGCTATTTTTTCGTTACCTCAACATCACGCCGCCCGCTATATTTCTTAAATCTATTCAGAATAAATTTTCCGACATACAACCACCTCAGCCGTAAATAAATTCTCTGCGTGTGATATTGTTTAAGTTCTGTCCGTCACTAATTTTTATTGATTGATTTTATTTCGACTAACTTGGGGCTTCGCTCTGTTTATCCAGTACTTCACTAATTTTTATTGATGGGAATTATACATTTGTGCTTCATGAAACTGTAGAATTGTAGTATACCATTCTTGTGATTGATAAGGAAAAGAAACAACGGTGAATTCTGAATTCATCTAACTAATTTTTATCTTCCCCGTCTAACCCTCAAAAAAAGTATAGACTTAAATCAGTTTCCCAAGTTCATCATTCAGAACTTCTGAAACGACTTTCCCGTCAATTCTTCCCCTGACCTCTTTCATCACAACACCCATAACAGGACCTAACGCAGCCTTACCGCGTGTTTTAATAAAATCAACCCTGTCATTAACGATATTTTTAACGAGTGCCTCAAGCTCGTCTCTTGAAAATGCCGGAGCGACTTTGGCTATTGCATCGGAAACGCTTGAACCCTTAGCGCAGGCTGATAAAATATCAATTACAGCCTCCTTCGCGGCATTGCCCGCCTCAACTGCCTTCATCACAGCAATAACAGAATCATCCGGAACAGCCTCCGCAGAAATTCCTGCACGCGACAGCTCCTTAAGCGACGCAAGAATCGTTCTTGCCGCAAAAACAGGTCTGATTCCTTCCGCAACCGCTCTCTCAAATAACGGGAGCTTCTCAGAATATGCCATCTGGTGAGCAAGACCCTCATCGAATCCGTATTCGCTTACATATCTCTCAACCTTCTTCGTCAAAAGCTCCGGCGTCGCAATGTTTGCGAAATACTCATCCGTAACCGCAACCGGCAGAATATCTGTTTCCGGATACATACGCGCCGCTCCCGGAAGCGGTCTCATATAAGCAGTTGAACCCCCTTCAAGCATCTTTCTGGTTTCTTCGGGAACTCCATCAAATGCCATTCTTGCACGGCGAACAATCATCTGCATTGCACAGCGGCATTTCTGTTCTGTTGAAGCAACAATAATAACCGCGTCGTCTTTTTCCGCTCCGAGAGTTTCTCTTAAAACATGAACCTCTTCCTCGGTAACTCCATAGGCCGGAAGTTCATCCGTGTGGAAAAGTCCGCCGACACCGCATTTTTTAGCGTAGTCCGACATCTCAGAACCTAAACGTCTGCCGGGCTGAATCTCCATTCCAACAAGCCCGTTAAAGCCGTGAAGAACAGTTCCGAGAATAACTTTCGCGGACTTGAGCACATTGGACTTTGTTTTGGCAAAGACTGAGGTAACGTCGTAAACCTCGCCGTTGACAAGAGCCTTGCGTGCGATAAGTTCGTCGCGGATTGCAAGAAGCGAGAGCTGACGCTGAACTTCGCGCCTGACGACTTCCGCGATTAAGTCAAGTTCCTGAACGCCCTTAATCTCAACGCGTGCGCCGTCTTTAATTGAAACGTTGACATCCTGACGAATTGTTCCAAGACCGCGCTTTACCCTTCCCGTAGAACGGAGTGTCATTCCTATATATTGAGCAACGTCGTGAACCTCTTCGGGCGTGTGCATACACGGAGCTGTTGTTATCTCAATTAATGGAATACCAAGTCTGTCGACTGAGAAAATTGTGCCTTCCACTCTTTGACAGGCTTCCTCTTCGACCGCGACTGTTTCGATACGGCAGGCGTCTGCTATTTTTCCGTTGAGGGCGACAAGCGCGGTTCTCTGGAATCCGCTTGTTGCCGAGCCGTCGACAATCATCTTCCTCATCGTGTGAATTTCCGGAAGAGGCGTCATCTCAAACATTTTCGCAAGCGTCAGGACTATATCCAGAGCGTCTTTGTTCATCGGCGCTGGCGGCTCTTCATCGATTTCAACAAGTCCGGTTGTGTCGTAAGTGTAGTAAGTGAAAAGCCTCTGATTCATCTGCTCTTCTTTTGCGGCTCTGTCGACGTCACCCATTTCCGAAGTTGCCGCACGAAGATAGCGTTTTACTTCTCCGTTGTGCTCTGCGGTTTCACGAACGGTTGTCGGCGAGTGACAGAATAATTTTTCTTTGGTGTTTAACTGCTGGTGAATTTCAATTCCCGCTTTCAGTCCAAGTGCTTTGTAGTCGAAATCCATTTATTCGCACCCCCTTATGTCATAATCAAGTTCGCCTTTCAGGTTGGTTCTCATAAGTCTTGCGACGTCTTCTTTTCTTACGGCGTTTGCCAGAACCCACATGAGTTTTACAAGCGCAATTTCAGGGAGCATGCTTCCGGCTTCAATTATTCCGGCATTGAGAAGGTCTCTTCCGGTTTCGTAAACTCTGTCGCAGACAGAGCCGTTCTGACACTGCGAGGTCATTACCACAGTACATCCGTCTTTTGTGAGTGCCGAGATTTTTTCAATGCAGTCCGTTCCAACGTGTCCCAATCCCGTTCCCGAAATCACAAGACCTTTGTAGCCCTTGAATGCGTCTAAGACGTCAGGGTTCATTCCCGGATAATACTGTATAAGTCCGCAGTGCGGTTCAAGTTTTGCGGATAAGCGGAGTGTTTTTTCTCCGCGGTGAACTGCGTCTTTTGCCAAAGTTACTTTGCCTTCGGGGTAAGTTACTTCACCGACAGGTGAGCGTCCTACGCTTTGAAATGCGTCACGTCTTGAGGTGTGATTTTTGCGCACGCGTGTTGCCCTGTGAAGCGAGCAGGTCACATCGTCTGAATTTGTGTGCATGCAGATTACTACCTCGCCGAGCTCTGAGATTCCGGTTTTTGCGGAGCATATCGCGTTCATTGCGTTGTCGCTTGACGGTCTATCTGCGCTCCTTTGAGCTCCGACAAAAATTACCGGAACGGGGGTCTCAAGCATAAAGGAAACAGCTGCGGCGCTGTAAAGCATTGTGTCTGTTCCGTGAGTGATTATTATACCCTGCGAGCCTTTGCTGATTTCATCAAAGACAGCGCCCGCAAGTTCCTGCCACATAGCAGGGTTCATGTTCTCAGATAAAACATTGAACGGCTGAAGCGTGTGATATCTGGCAATTTTTCCAAGCTCGGGGATACTTCTGAGAATATCTTCTGCGGTGAATTTTGAAGATACTGCACCGGTTCTGTAGTCGACTGTGCTTGCTATTGTTCCGCCGGTTGAAATAATTGACAGAAGCGGGAGTTTTGAATCCTGCTCAAGAGGAGATGCCTTCGGCGTCTCCGCTGTATAAGGCGCATCACGCGGTTTACATAAATTTTCCGGGACACAGATGTTGTATCCGCTTGAAAGTTTAACGATGGCGTTTTCGCCGGATTTATTGATGTAGATTCCCTTTAATGTCTGTCCCGCGAAATCGACTTCCACAGGGTCGCTGTTTGAATATGTCATTTATAACTCCGAAATTGCTGATTTTATTTTTTCGTCCGCTTCACTTAACTGGTCGCTCATCATGTCGCTTGTGACTTCATCCTGAACAAGCCTGACGTCTGCTGCCTGAACCGCTTTTTTCATAAGGCGGGGATTCGGTGAGCCGTAAGTTTTCTTATGCTTAATGATGTCTTTGGGATTTAATACGTTACTTATTTCTGTGTCTGTCAGACCTTTTTCGACAAGCGAGATTTTTGCGGTTTCTTTGGCGGCTTCTTCGACCGTTTTCAAATCGAGTGAGCCGAGTTTTACGGCTCTTCCGACTATGTTGTGGGCTGTTCTGAACGGAAGTCCGTATTCTCTGACGAGGTGGTCTGCAAGTTCAGTCGCTGTCGTGTTCCCCGCTTTTGCCTGTTTCTTCATGGCGGTTTCGTCAAATTCCGCTGTGTCGATGATTTCTGCAAGAAGCGGAAGCGAGCTGTTGGTCTGCTTGAATGCGTTCCAGAGGTGCGGGTTTAAGTCCTGTAAATCTCTGTTGTAGCTCATCGGCAGAGATTTGATTAATGTCAAAGCCGCTGTAAGTTCTCCGATAACTGCGGCGCTTTTCGCACGCATTATTTCCAATGTGTCGGGGTTTTTCTTCTGCGGCATTATGCTGCTTGTTGAGCAGTAGGCATCGTTTAAGTTGACGAATTTTACAAATGCTGTCGACCAGAGAATAAGTTCTTCGCACATTCTGCTGATGTTTGTCATGAGAATTGCGAGGTCTGAGATTGTTTCCACGATGAAGTCTCTGTTTGCAACAGCGTCCATGCTGTTTTCAACGGGGGAGATAAATCCGAGATAGTCAGCTGTGAGATTTCTGTCGAGATCAAATCCTGTTCCGGCAAATGCGGCTGAGCCGAGAGGTGATTTATTCAGTCTGGCATATGCATCGAAAAGTCTTGCGCTGTCGCGTGAGAAGAGATTTTCGTATGCAAGGAGATAATGGGCAAGTGTTGTGGGCTGTGCGTGCTGAAGGTGAGTAAAGCCCGGCATTATTGTATTGAGGTTTTCTTCTGCGCGTGAGATTAAGGCTCTGCGTAGTTCAAATGTTCCGGAAAGCGTTTCGAGAATAAGTTCACGCGTTCTCATTTTAAGACATGTAGCGACTTCGTCGTTTCTGCTCCGACCGAGATGCATTCGTCCGCCGGCATCAGCTCCAGCGTCGTTTATGAGGACGGCTTCTATTCCTGCGTGAATGTCCTCTCTATCAACGTCAAAAGCGTCAGCGGGAAGGCCTTCGTCCATGTATTTATTGAGGGCACTGAGGAGTTTTTTTGCAGATTGTTTGTCTATAAACCCCTGTTTTTCAAGCATCAGGATGTGAGCCATGTCAACTCTTATGTCGCTTGATGAAATCTGTTTGTCGGCTTCCATTGAGCTGAGGTAGTCTTCTATTTCTTTTGACCTCTGTGCGTCAAGTCTTCCGGCACGAATTTGATCTTTTGCCATTTTTACTCAAACCTTGTGTAAATATTCGACGCTACAGTATTTTAATGTGGGGATGTCTTACTGAGGGTGGTATCCGATTGTTATGTTAATCTGTTGGACAAGATTTAGTCTAAGTTTTAGGTAACTATACTGATACATTTCGTCACACCACGAAAGCCACACGAAAATCACAAAAGGGTTGCTAATTTCCCAATGATTATCACAAGAATAATTAACGGCAAGCCTTTCGTGGTGTAACGAAATGTGTACACACTGCGGCAGAAACTTAGTCTAAGAAAATTAGTGAAGTACTGTTACCATGAGATTTTCTGATTATCCAAAAAAAAATAAAAAAAATTATTCCCCGACAAATTCGCGTAAATCAATCTCGAACGCCGCAACCGGATGCTCAAGACCGAACGCTGTCAGGACTTCCGGATAAATCTCTCCGAAGACACCTATCTTCTTACCGTCGAAATAAACGTCCGCAGCTCTTCCTGAAATAAACGCAGGGTCACTGCTTTCTTTAACAGTGTATGTAATAGACATCATACGGCAGAACGAATCAACTGCTGCATAAACCTCCGAAAAGTCAGCGCCCGAGTGAATCGATGCCGCCGCCATCTTCGGATAAGTAATCAAATTCTCGACAACATCACCGCACGCAAAAATCTTCTGCGGAAGTTCACGAGAACGGTTAATAGAAAGCGACTCCATCAGCATCGGCAGTATATCGGTTCTCACAATCGTCTGGTCTTCACTTATCGGGTGAAGAACGTGAAGCGCCTGAGAATTTTCGGTGCGGTTCATCATATCGTATGAAACTTTACCGCTTGTGAGGGTAAACGGAGTATTTTCTATATACTCAAGTCCGACCATCACGTCTCTAACGGTTGAATAAAGCGCCTGAACCGGATGCGGTTTACCGACAGTGAAACTCGGCGGAAGACTTGTCTCGATTTTATCATAGCCGTAAGCGATAGCAACATCCTCATAGACATCAAAATCATGCATAATATCCGAGCGGTAGCACGGAACATAAACCCTTACAGTATCTTCGTTAATGACCTCTGCTCCGAATCTCATCTTAAGCAGAAGCTCAGCCATCTTCTCTGCGGTGAGCGGGACACCGATTAATTTCTCACACTCCTTAACGGAGACATTACGTTTTTCTGCAGCGAGTTTCGGTGTTTCCACTCCCTCGACCGATACAGACTCGATATCCGCGCCCATATCGACAAATGCCGCACATAAAATATTCACGGCAACGGAAACTGCTCTCGGCTCAATTCCTGTGACGTCGAGGAGGATATTTTTCGTATCTTCCGTAACTCTTGTGAGTTCTCCATTGATAATCGGCGGAAACGAACATACACGGTTTTTAGAATCTGTAATAAGCGGATAAAGCGGGAAATCCTTCACAATTTTTGCGTAGGCTTTTCCCTTCGGATGTTTTTCTAAAATTTCATCCATATCCATTTCAACATCATAGTCGAGCGGAACAAACTTCGTTGATTTTTCCGCGGCTTTGTAACAGAACGGAGCTTCGATTTTATCGAGGTCGTGAACTCCTATTGCTACTTTCTTTCTTCCGCGTCCGACAGCCCAGTGAAGCGATTCCTGAAGTCCCATGAGCGATTCAATCATAGCATTGTCCATTTTGACATTGCGTATTATGGCTGAACCAAGGAATGGGCGGATGTTTTTGAGGTTTGGGTCGACCGTGAATTTAATTCCCGACGGCTTGACCGAGTATTTTACAAGTCCCGTCTCTATTCCGAGATATCCGCGCAGAGCACGGGCTGTTCCCTCAGCGCTGTAAAGGTCTGGGCGGTTTGGGAAATACTGAACATCAGTCTGCTCAGCTTCTTCGCGTTCAACTTCAGAACCCATCATCGGAAGATTGTCGCGAATTGTTTTGATGTCTGTTCCCGTAAGTCGGCACAAATATTCGTTGTTAAGTTTAACTACAGGCATATTACACCCTCCTGACCGGACTGTTTCTTATCCAGTCGATGTCGCTTTTGTAAAGCTGACGAAGGTCTTTAAGTCCCATCCTGAGCATTGAAACTCTTGAAACCCCAAGACCCCATGCAAGAACAGGGCACTTGATTCCCCATGGTTCGGTAACTTCTTTTCTGAAAATTCCCGCTCCTCCAAGTTCCACCCAGCCGAGCCCGTCAACCCAGACTTCCGGTTCAACGGAAGGTTCTGTGTAAGGGAAATATCCTGGACGGAATCTAACTTCTTCAAATCCCATGCGTGCGAAAAATTCCTTGAAGAATCCAAGCAGGTGTCCGAAGTGGAGACCTTCGTCCATTACGATTCCTTCAAGCTGTTCAAATTCGGGAAGGTGCGTCGGGTCAATTGTCTCACGGCGGTAAACTCTTGAAATTGAGAACGCCTTAAGCGGCGGGTTCGGATTTTTAGCCAGATACTGAATCGATAAAGATGTTGAATGGGTTCTGAGAACGCATTTGCGCGAGACGTCCTCGCTCCATGTTCCGCCCCAGCCGGTTGAGCCTGTGTCTCCGCCGGTCAAGTGCATGTCGCGGATTTTTTCCCAGCCTTCCGGAAGCGGCAACTCTTCCGCTAAATGGAAGGTGTCCTGCATTTCGCGTGCGGGGTGATCCTGCGGCTGATAAAGCGCGTCAAAATTCCAGAACGAGTTCTGAACAATTGAACCGTGGAACTCTGTAAATCCCATCTCAAAGAGCAGTGCTCTTATCTCATCAAGAATCTGCTGATTGGGGTGAACTCTTCCGCCGTAGATTTTTTTTGGAAGCTTGTCGATGCTGTATTTTCTGAGCGGAAGGTTTTTCCACTCGCCTGAGAGAATCTGTTCGCGGGTGAGTGTTCCGACCTCTTCTCTTAAGTCAAGTCCGCTTTCCGCGACTTTAACTCCTTCATCGGTCAGTGAAATTATCCACGAGATCTTTTCCGTAACGCTCACGAGACCGCGCTTGGCAAGTTCCCTGCATCCGTCCGTTCCCGGAACGAGATTTTTCAAAGCGTTTTCGTCTGCGCCTTCACAGATATTTTCGTTGACCTTGACAAGCCCCTTGTCAATTGTAATCCAGTTCTTTTTGCGCAGCCAGCCTATAGCAATTTTTGAAAGCGGGTGTTTGGTCAGTTCCGACATCGGAACAGAACCTTTGATGCTTGCAAGAATCTGTCTTTCAGGCAGACCTTCCGCGGCATATTTTCTGCCTTCAATTGTCAGCTCGGCAATTTCCGTTACTTTGCGGTCGAGTTTTACAAGACTTTTGTCCGCGCAAAGATGCGACCACTGAATAACCGCGTCAGCTGTCGTGTCAAGTTTTTTTGCGAGATTTTCCGCTGTTGTCTGTTTGGTTTCGGCAAGTGCGGAAAGAAGCCTTTTTTCGTTCACTGTCAAATCCATATTACCACTCAATCATATGCGAGACTTCGTCTCTTTTTTCTTTGAAATCTTTAAGGAAGTTCAGAACTTTTTCCAGAGTTTGTTTTTTACATGTTCCGCACATCAGTTCTCCGGCTTTACACGCACGGCACATTTCGTTCAGTTCTTTGTCATCGTCTTCCATGTGGAACTTGTTCAGCTGATAAATTGAACATTTATCGGGTTCTCCGCCGAGCTTTTTCTGTTCGTCAAGTGTCTGGCGTCCTCCGGTTACCGCACCCATTATTTTCTTTTTAACAGACGGTGCTTCGTCGTCGAACCAGACAAGGCTTTCCGGAACGGACGAAGACATTTTTCCGCCCGATAAACCCATTAAGAAACTGTGATAGGTGGAAGACGGCAGAACAAATCCGAATCCTCCGAGTTCCTGTTCTGTTTTGCGGACTATTGTATCGACTTCGGAAACGCTAAGACCGATTTTTTCGGGGAGATCGATGTGCCCTTCGTATTTTTTAGAGCCTACAAACCTTTTCGCAACGGCAGAAATTGCTTCGGGACTTGCGTTCTTGGCTCTTATGCTGATATGTGTTCCGCGGTCTTCTATTAAAAACATGCGCAGAGAGTTTGTTACGTCGCGGGTTAAGCGGATGTGCGGGTCTTGGTCAATTCCGACAGGAACGACAGTGGGCGCAACGCCCGCTGATAACTGCGGATACAAAATGTCTGCGACCTGCATTGAAACGCTCACGGCGTGTGCGAGTTCGGTGTCCGCACCGAATCCGTAAATTGCTGAAAGTTCCGAGAAGTTTATTTTTGTCGCCGCTTCAAATGCCAAATCCTTGAGCGAGTTGTTTCTTCTCTGAGAGTATATCTCGCCTTTGAAGCCGAGTGCATAGAGACACTCCATGTATTCTCGTGCGTATTCGTCGCATTTTTCCCATGACAAGCCTCTGACCGCATGTGCTTCGCGGTCGGCCATTGAGATGAAACCCTGACCGCCCTGATTTATGTGCCAGACGACCTCTTTCATTACCATCAGGTGTCCAAAGTGGGGATGTCCCGACGGCATAAAACCGGTTAAGACATGGAACGGCTTTTTGTTGACGATGGCATCCGATATTGCATCGTATCCTCTGTGACCTGCTATTATATTCCTACGCATGAATGCGGGAAGGTTCTGTATTTTTTCTTTCTGCGGTTCAAACTGTTCGATTCCGAAATCCTCAAAAAGTCGTTCTATGTTGACCTTGGGAACGCTTGACCACGGATTTATCTGTTCTGCCATATTTTTTCCTTTACATTTTTATGCGGGCAAATTCGATTTCGGTTATTTCTTTTCCGTTTACGCAGGCAAAGAGCATCTTCTTTTTTACGCTGTGTGACAGACGCACGCTTCTTGAGACTTCGCTCATCGGAAGTCTCGTTCCTGTCGGAATTGCATGTGCGAGCATTTCCGAGTGCTGACCGTCCTGAGTGTAGACTCTGAAGTGGTGACCGTATTTGTATCCCGAACGAGGATAGAAACCCAACTCTTTCAGATAACTGTAGAGAACAAGTTTTTCTGAAAAATCAGCGTCTGACGATGAGGCAAGAGTTACGTATTCTTCAAAGTTCGTCTCAGGCGAAAGCGTCAGAAGTCCCTGCTTTATGAGCCAGGCCGTTTCTATCGGCGACAAAAACAGTCTTGTCGAATCAAGCATTGTCCCAAACCAGAGTTTTTTGAGGTTTTCGGTTATCCCGCTTCCGTCTTCGGCGACGAATGAGGGAATACCTGCAAGAACAGCTTTCACTGATGGGATTTCTTTTTTCTCGGCAGGTGAACGCTGAGAGAATCTGATTTCGTAATAGGTAAGTTCGTGTTCGTCGTCTAAGACTGCCAAAATAAACTGCTTGCGCATGTTTGCGGAAGCTTTTGCGTCGCTGATTATGGACGAAAAGTCAATAAGATCTCTTTCAGATATTACTCTCATCAGATAACGGGACTGCCCTTTTCCGGGTTTTTGACCGCGCGGAAAAATTCTGAAATCCTGAGGTCCTGTCGTAATGACGTAACCTCGTTCTCTGATGTCTCTGTAGACTACAAAATTTCTTAAAAATCCCGGAGTCTTCGAACATTCGGCAAGAAGTTTGTCGAAGTCGTATCCTTCAATTTCAAGTTTGCCGCGTGCGTTGAGATATAATGCTTCTTTTGCATCGAGCCGGAGCCTTCCGTCTTTTTCTATCCTTCCATAACCGCTCTGCTCGTTGAACTGAATGGCTTCTTCAGGTGCATAAACGTATGTTCCGTCGAATTTTGCTTTCACGCGGATTAATGTTTGCTTTGCACAGTGATAAGAGTGTTCATAAATGGTCTGTCCAACGGATTCATATAACGATTGGACATCCACATAAAGATATTTTCACAGTATCCTAAACCCAAAAAATATATTGATAATTATTATAGAATATATTTTTATGATTAACACAATACTAAAAATACATAACCAATATATTTTTTACACACATAAATATGAATCATAGAATATCCTTATTACCAAACAGAAAAAAATATGTAAGTGGTACAAAATATGAAAGCTGTCTTAGGACTTGAAGACGGAACAATCATATCCGGAACAGGCTTTGGCGCAGAAGGCGAAGCCTCCGGAGAAATGGTTGTTACCCTGTTATCCACCGGATACATGGAAGCTCTCAGCGACCCGAGTGTAGAAGGACAATTATTAATGTTCGGCTACCCTCTTGTCGGCAACTACGGAGCAAACAAAGAACAGCTTCAGAGCACAAAAGTTCACGCATCGGGAACAATAATACGTGAACTGTGCCAGCACCCTAAACACGAACCCACACTCGCGGAATTCTTCGAAGAGCAGGGCTTAATCGGAATTGAAGGCGTTGACACAAGAATGCTCACAATCAAACTTCGTGAACAGGGAGTAATGCGGGCTGCATTAATCAACGGCTCTGACGATGGATACAAAGCCGTCACTCTTGCACAGAACGCACCGGTTCAGGAAAAACGCGAACTCATCCCGCAGGTTACCTGCAAAGAACCTTATCACATAGAAGGAAAAGGCAAAAAAATTGCGGTCTTAGACCTCGGAGCGCGCAAATCAATATTCACAAGTCTCAAAAACAGAGACGCGGACATATGGGTTTACCCATACGGAACACCATCGGATGTAATCCTTTCCGAAAAACCGCAGGCGCTGTTTTTAACAAACGGCCCGGGCTTCCCTCTTGCCGCACCGAAAGCTATTGCCTGCGTCAAAGACATCATCGGAACAATTCCTGTTCAGGGAATCTGCATGGGAACAGAAATCATCGCAGCGGCACTCGGCGCTGAATTTGACAAACTCAAACTCGGTCACCGCGGAGGAAGCCAGCCCGTTAAATTCGCAGACGGCTCTGTTGCGGTAACCTATCAGGGACACGGATATGCAGTTAACTCAGACTCACTCCCCGAAGGATGCACAATTAACTGTGTAAACGCAAACGACGGAACAGTTGAAGGTTTTGAGAACTCAGACCTTGGAATAACCTGTTATCAGTTCCACCCCGAACACGACGGAATTTATGACGGAGCGGAAAAACCGATTTACGATATGTTCATCAGAGGAATACCCGATGCCTAAAAACCCTACACTTAAAAAAGTCATATTAATCGGTTCAGGACCGATTCAAATTGGACAGGCCGCAGAATTTGATTACGCGGGAACACAGGCATGTAAAGCTGTTCGCGAGGAAGGAATTGAAGTTGTTTTGGTTAACTCAAACCCGGCAACAATTCAGACAGACCCAGAAACAGCGGACAAAGTCTATGTCGAACCGCTTAAAGCGGAGATAATCGCAGAGATTATCAAAAAGGAAAAGCCCGACGGAATTTTATCCGGCATGGGCGGTCAGACCGGTCTTAACTTAACGGCTGAACTTTACGAAATGGGCGCACTCGAAGGTGTGCAGATTCTTGGAACTCCGCTTGATGCTATTTATCACGGCGAAGACCGTGACCTGTTCAAGAAACTGATGGTTGACATCGGCGAACCTGTTCCGAGAAGCTACATCTTAACCGATATGAACCAGCTTGAAGCGGCTTACGAAGAAGTAGGTCTTCCAGCAATCATCAGACCTGCATATACTCTCGGCGGAAGCGGCGGAGGAGTTGCACACACAAAAGACGAACTCAAAAAAATTGTTGAACACGGTTTAATCAAATCGCGTGTTCATCAGGTTTTAATCGAAGAGTCCGTCACCGGCTGGAACGAAATCGAGTTTGAAGTAATGCGTGACGCATCTGATACCTGTATCATCATCTGCGGAATGGAAAACGTTGACCCGATGGGAGTCCACACCGGTGAATCAGTGGTCGTCGCACCGATTCTTTCTCTTACTTCGGATGAGTTCGGAATTATGCGCCGTGCTGCAATCAAAATCATCAGAGCGTTAAACATCCAGGGCGGATGTAACGTTCAGTTCGCGTTCAACAATGGAGACTACAGAATTATTGAAGTCAACCCGCGTGTATCGCGATCTTCCGCGCTCGCATCAAAAGCAACAGGATACCCTATTGCAAGAGTTGCCGCAAAAGTCGCCATCGGTCTCAACCTTGACGAGATTGAAAACTCGGTTACCGGAACAACACCCGCATGCTTTGAGCCGGCAGTTGATTATGTTGTTGTAAAAGTCGCACGCTGGCCGTTTGACAAATTCAAGACAGCCGACAGAACCCTTACGACTTCAATGAAGTCGACAGGTGAAGTCATGGCAATAGGAAGAACAGTAGAGGAAGGATTTAAGAAAGCACTTCGCTCGCTTGATACCGATATCGTAAAACACACCGATCTGAACGAAATCAAAATGATTCTTTCAAGGCCTACAGATGAGAGATTCCCCACTCTCTTTGATGCTTTCCGTCTCGGAATGACCGTTGATGAAATTCATCAGCTCACGATGATTGAACCGTTCTTCCTTGAGAAAATCCAGAACGTTGTCGACATCGAATCAGAACTTCGCGACCACCCGACAGAAGAGCTTGTCAAGACCTCGAAGAAATTCGGATTCTCAAACGCGGAAATCCGTGAACTTACCGGCTGGAACATTTACAAGATTGAAAGTCTCGTAGGCTTACCTACCTATAAGATGGTTGATACCTGTTCTGCTGAGTTCCCCGCAAAGACGCCTTACTACTACTCAACATGGGAAAGTAACTGCGAACTGACCTGCTCAGATAAGAAAAAAGTTTTAATTCTAGGTTCGGGAGCTATTCGTATCGGTCAGGGTATTGAATTCGATTACTGCACTGTTCACGCGGTCAAGTCCCTGCGTGAAGAAGGCGTCGAAGTCCATATCATCAACAATAACCCGGAGACTGTTTCAACAGACTTTGATACTTCGGACAGACTTTACTTTGAGCCGATGCAGCTTGAAGACGTCATAAATGTTCTCCGTAAGGGAGACTATGACGGCGTTATGGTTCAGTTCGGCGGTCAGAATTCCGTAAACCTCGCAATTCCGATTCAGGAAGAAATTAAACTCTTCGGTCTCAAGACAAAGGTTCTTGGAACTTCCCCTGATAACATGGATGTCGCAGAGGACAGAAACAGATTCAGCGAACTCCTCGAAAAAGACAATATCCCGTCACCCGCAAACGGGTCGGCTTATTCAGAGAAGGAAGCTTACGAGATTGCGGCAAAAATCAGATACCCTGTACTCGTTCGACCAAGCTATGTCTTAGGTGGTCGTGCAATGGAACTCGTTCACGATGAGTTAGAGCTCCAGACTTACATTAAAGAGGCGGTTCGTGTTTCCAACACCCACCCGGTCTTAATCGACAGATACCTTGACAACGCAACCGAACTTGATGTCGATGCCGTATCCGACGGTGACGAAGTTTTAATCGGCGGAATCATGGAACATGTTGAAGAAGCGGGTGTTCACTCAGGCGACTCGGCGTGTGTAATTCCGACACAGACCTTAACCGAAGAGGAAATCGCAACCGTTAAAGATTACACGAGAAAGATTGCTCTTTCTCTGGGTGTGGTCGGTCTGATTAACATTCAGTATGCAATTCAGAATGGAGTTGTCTATGTTATCGAAGCAAATCCGAGAGCAAGCAGAACAGTTCCGTTTGTTTCAAAGGCAACAGGCGTTCCTCTTGCAAAGATTGCGGCAAAAGTAATGCTCGGTATGAAACTGAAAAATCTCGGGTACAAAGAGGTTGTTCCAAAGCATGTCGCGGTAAAAGAGGTTCTGCTGCCGTTCTCAAGACTTCCGGGTGTTGACCCGATTCTCGGACCTGAGATGAAGTCCACAGGTGAAGTAATGGGTATTGACTATGATTTCGGAAGAGCGTTCTATAAAGCAAGCCAGGCAGCAGACAACAAACTCCCGCTTGAAGGCAAGGTCTTTATCTCCGTAACCGATGAGCAGAAGGTTGCAATTTTACCTATTGCTCAGAAACTTCATGAGCTTGGCTTTACACTCTTCGGAACGGAAGGAACAGTAAAATACATGGAACAGAATAATATCCCGATGGATTTGGTCAGAAAAGTTCAGGAAGGTTCTCCAAATATTATCGATATGATTCGCGCAATGGATGTTGATTTACTCATTAACACCCCGGGCGATAAAAACGCAAGAGCCGACCACCTCCAGATTATGAGAGCGTCCATTGATTATTCTATTCCGTATATCACAACAATATTCGGTGCGGAAGCGGCAGTTCAGGCAATCGAGTCGATGAAAAAGAACAAGATTACAATTGAACCGCTGAACAACTACCACTTATAATTTTTTTTATCAGCACATTTTATTTAATAGGACTTACGCGGTGTTTTCTGAAATATAACAAAAGATGAAATCTTTTGCATGTTCCTTGCTCACTCTATTTCGCTATTTTTTTAGACTAAGTTTTCTGCTGCGGTGTGTACAGATTTCGTTACACCACGAAAACTTATACTAAATCTTGTCCAACGGATTTAATCACTGTTGGAAATACCCCTGCTGATCGATGATAATCAACCGCATAACTCCTATTTAATTCAGAAAAAAGAGGATTGTATTTATTTCAAATCGTTTGGTTGGTTAATGCTGTATCCACGATAGAACGCACAGTTTTCTTTTTCGCAGTTTTGATTCCACTGTGAATATTCGCATTTGATTACCTCAGGCATCTGGAAATTAACCCGCAGGTATCTGTCTGTAAAATCTGCGATTGTAAGAACCTCCGTATATGCAATTTTTTTGCAGCAGATATTTTTACTTTCGATATCTTTTACAGCATCAAGGCATACGGTTTTGAGCCGTTTTCCGACGGTGCTGTTTTCGTACATTGAGTTAAGTACAGGCAGGAGATTGGATAATGCATTTCCGCAGGCAACAGGAATTCCGCATTGTCCTGTTTCTTTGCACAATGATATAGGAGTTCGTTCAACCTCTATTTTGAATAATTCAATAAGGAGGTCATGAGATTTGCGTCCGATTCCTTCGATGTTTCTGTATGCGAGGACTAATGACAGCGGAGTTGCCACGCAGTGAATACAGCCGCGAAGTCCGAAGCTTTCATCGGACATCATCATGTTAAGGATCTCAACAGGATTTTTGGATTCTGTATTTACAATGGATGTCAGATTTGAAAATGCAAATGAACCGTAGCAGATGTCGCAGAAATCGTGACCGTTTTCACAATAGTGATAGGATTTATGCTCTTTGCCGCATATCTGACATTTGCCGTTTCTTTGAATATTTTTTTGTTCAACGATTCCTCCGCATACAGGGCATGCACCGAATTCACGCAATATGCTTTTTGATTCTGTGTTTTTGTTATCCTCGTTCATTTTCTGTTCTGTTGAATTTTTTATTGTCTGTCTGCCGCATATTTACGGCTATACTGAGAAATTTGTTTAGTTATTTATTAAATCTTTCGTTTTGTGAATGACGATGACTATGAGTTTGTCAAATTGTGATAATATTCGTTGGAATAGATTTCTGTGTTGATTATTTTTGACCTATTGGCACATCGTGATGTACCAATAGGTCAAAAATAACCAGACAAGAATAACACAATCCAGAATCAAACAAATTCAATTAAAAATCTATAATCAAAAACAAATTTGAAAAAAAATAATAATTATAAAAAATGTGATTTTCAAAAATCTGAGTTCAGAACTCAGACTCGAAGTCTTCAAAGGTTAACGAAGAAACAACGCCTTTCTGCTTTAAGAGTTCCTTTGTTAAGAGGAAGTAAACCATTGAAAGTGCCTTACGTCCCTTGTTGTTTGTCGGGATGACTAAATCTACGTTTGTGGTCTGGTTGTTGATATCACAAAGCGCAATAACCGGTAATCCGCAGTGGACTGCTTCGGTAATAGCCTGTGAATCTCCAATCGGGTCTGTAACAATAACAACTTCCGGCTCAACGTATTTCGGTAACTTCGGGTTGGTAAGAGTTCCGGGGATAAATCTTCCAACGTGTGATGATGCACCAATAGTCTCTGCGAATTTCTCTGCAGGGAACTGACCGTACTGACGTGATGTAACAACGAAAATCTTCGCAGGCTCATAGCGTGCTAAGAACTTTGCCACCTGCTTAATGCGCTCATCGGTCTTTCTGATATCAATGATATAGAGACCGTCCGAACGAACACGGTAGATAAAGTCTTTCATGTCGTTGTCTTTCTGCTGGGTTCCGATGTGGACTCCTGCCGCAAGATATTCTTCTACTGATACTAATGGTTCTTTTAATTCGATTCCAA
>JAUNXW010000102.1:0-4031 GCA_030539595.1 Methanocorpusculum sp.
ATTACTTCAAAAATCTCAGCGTCTCATATCCGAGCGTTGACAAATCAACCATAACAGCCTCCGCGGGCGTCGGATTAATATTCATCTGCTTCTGGAAAGAAGTCTGCGACTGCCACGTTCCCGCATTTATTCCGAGAACATTCCTGTAATTTACGACTTCGGTTATATGAACATGTCCCGTGTGTAAAATATCGGGTACATCCCTTATCGCAAGCAGGTCTTTTTCGGTTGAAAGAAGAGGAGTTCTCTGACCGTAAATCGGTGCAAGATGGCGGCGTTTAAGCATAGCCTCCATAATTGTCCCCGGGTGTTCATAAGAAGCCCCGGGAATAAACTTAATCAAATCATCAATACTTCGCCCGTGATACATTAAAACATTCACAGACTGAAGATTCACAACGCTCGGATTTTCAACAAACGTGACATTCGACGGGAATTTTTCCCTGAACTCTTCCGGAATCGCAGGCTGAGGCTCAGCTCCCCTTACAGCATCGTGGTTGCCCGGAGAAAGAACAATCTTAAGTCTCTTCGGTAGATTCGATAAAAGTTCGCCGACCTTATCGTACTGCTCGTAGATGGTTTTTATCTCAAGTTCTTTATCCTGATCGGGATAAATTCCTATACCGTCGACTACATCTCCGTCAATTAAAAGATACCCGACCTCTTCGTGATTGTCAAGCCAGTTATTGAATTTCTCCCAGCACTCCGGAAGAAAAGTATTGCTGCCGACGTGAACATCGGAAATAAAAACCGCACAGCCCGGCTCTTTTGAAGGAGACAAAGTATGCGTTAAGGGAATATCCGGTCTGAACAAAGTATCTGCAAAGACCATACCGTTCCCGCGCCCGCCCGAACTTTGCGGGGCAAGAGTTCCCTTAACTCCTATAACCTCGTCTGGGATAATTTTTTCAGCTTCGGAAAAACCTTCGCGGTCTTTGTTGAAAAGCAGAGTAATCACACCCGTTGAATCTTCGATTTCAACAAGTCTGTGACCTTTTGCGGAAGTGGAGATTGAAATCACCAGACCTATAACTCCGATGTTCTGGTCTGCGAATCTGTTGCCCTGCCTGACTAGCGCTTCCACTGGAACAGGATTTACTCTTCCCCGCATCATTTTCGACAGCGTATCGTATCTGTCGCGAAACATTGAAAAAGAAGACTCGGGGTCATTGAGCGGAACAGAACTACCCTCTTTGCCTGCAAGTACTTCAGGAGTTTTCGATACCCCCACAGCAAGTTTGTCTGTTCTGAATTGGGTCATTCCAGGGACGTCTTTTGGCATTACAACCACAGTTCCCGAAGGAATTGAACTGATGACTCCCTCAATAATTCTCGGATTACCGCATTCGCTTATGTATTCTACGACCGCCGGATTTACAAGAAATCCTGCTTCGGTGAACCGCGCGACAATCTCCTTTTTCTGCATAAAAATATGTGAGTGTATTAACTTCTTTCCACACGAAAGAAAGGGGTTAAATATTACTTAAGAGACTCAACGAAAACGCCTATTCTTCTGACAGCTTCGGTGAGTTTCTTACGATCGACTGCATAACAGGTTCTGACGTGCCCAACACCCGAAGAACCGAAAGCGCTTCCCGGAACAACAGCAACCTGCTGTTCTTTTAACAGGCGCTCTGCAAACTCTTCATCGGAAAGCCCCGTGCTTTCAACAGACGGGAAAGCATAGAACGCTCCTTTTGGCATATGACATTTAAGTCCGATGTCATTAAGACCTTTAACGAAGAGATTTCTTCTGATGCGGTAATCCTCTATCATTTCGTTTTTGGCATCCTCACCCGATTTCAAAGCTTCAATTCCCGCATACTGAGCAGCAGTCGGAGCTGACATCATAACATACTGATGAATCTTCAAAGCCGCGTCGCAAATTTCTTTCGGTGCGCAGAAATATCCAAGCCTCCAGCCTGTCATCGCGTATGCTTTTGAAAATCCGTTCAGAGTAATTGTTCTATCCCATAAACCGTCAATTGAAGCCGCAGCAACATGATGACCTTCGTAAGTCAGTTCGGAATAAATCTCATCTGAGATAAGGAAAAGGTCGTGGTCAACGATTACATCCGAAATTGCCTTCAAATCATCCTTTCCCATTACTCCTCCTGTAGGATTATTCGGGAAATTGATGATTAACACCTTAGTCTTCGGCGTAATTTTTTCCATCAGCGCATCGGGCGTTACTTTAAACTGGTCTTTTGCTTCGCAGGGAAGGGGAACAGGTTTTCCTCCCGCAAGAATTACCTCAGGTCCGTAAGAAACAAAACAAGGGTCAACAACAATTGCCTCCTCGCCCGGATTTAAAATCGTGCGCACCGCAACATCGAACCCTTCAGAAACTCCCGTTGTAACAAAAAGCTCGTTTTTCGGGTTGTATTTTATATTATATCTTTTTTCGAGGTCGGAAGAAATCAGTGAGCAGAGTTCGGGTAACCCTCTGTTCGCTGTGTACATTGTCATTCCCTTTTCAATTGAACCGATTCCCGACTTTGAAACACTCCAGGGAGTATCAAAATCAGGCTCTCCAACGCCCAGACTGATGACTTTACTGCTGTCCATCGTCAGAGTAATATCAAAAAATTTCCTTATCCCCGACGGAGGAATTTCAGAAGCCGTCTTCGATACAAAATTTCTCATAACCGCACCTTCAGAATGTAAAAAGCTGCCTCTCGCGAAGCTGCGGGCGCGACATTTCAACGCCCTGCTCTTTGTAGGTTCTCATAATAATCTGCGTCATTGTTTCTCTGACGCCGTCAATTGAGGCAATTTCTTCCGCAATAAAGCGTGAAACTTCCGCCATAGACTGACCTCTTATTGTCACCTGAAAATCATACGTTCCGGTTAAAAGCTGAATTGAATCAACCTGCGGGAATCTTGCGATTTTTTCCGCAATACCATCGTAGCCCAGACCTTTTTCCGGCGTGACTTTAAGCGAAAGAATTACGGAGACATCATCCTGCAGAACAGAGTAATCAATTACCGCGGTGCATTTTTTAAGAATTCCCGCAGTCTGCAGTGCATAAATTCTTTTTTCGACTTCGAGCTCGGAAATCTCAAGAATTGTTGAAAGTTCCAGATTGGTTACTCTGCTGTTTTTTTGAAGTTCGTTTAATATGATTGCGTCTTTTTTGTCCATTTCAGTTCACCTTTGTTTTTTCGCGTTCTTTTGCAAAGAGCGGGTACAGTATTCTGCAGTCTGCAAATCTCACGTCGTTCATTATTACCTTACTTATGTCATTAGTCGGATTCTTAAAATAAATTTCCGTAGTCCTTCCGTGTCTTCCGTGCGAAACAACTCTTGTCGTGACAATTCCAAGCATATTTAATTCGTTGATTAAATCCGAAACTCTTCTGTGGCTTACGGATTCTGTATCAAGTTCGTGGGCTATTTCGCGGTAGACATTGATTACAGAGCCGCTTGTGAAAACTCTCTGACCTGAGGCTTCCATCAAAAGCATTGAAGACAGAACAATTTTGCTCTGCATTGGAAGAGTTTTGATACATTCGCTCATTGTATCTGTTTCGATACTTTCCTGCGCTGAGTTCACATGTTTTATGAGAACTTTGTTTGAGCCTTCGCGCTCTGCGAGTTCTCCGGAAACTCTGAGCAAATCCAGAGCGCGTCTTGCATCTCCGTGTTCCTGCGCAGCTTTTGCCGCACAGAGACTAATGACTTCATCGCTTACCGATTCGGGCAGAAAAGCCATTTCAGCACGCTGTCTTAAAATATCTCTCAATTGGTCTGCGTTGTAAGGCGGGAAAACGAGTTCTTCTTCTGAAAGAGATGAAAGAACACGCGGGTCAAGGAAATCCTTGAAAGTCAAATCGTTTGAAATTCCGATGATGCACACTCTGGATTTTACAAGGTCTGAGTTTATTCTTGTTAAATTGTAGAGAGTGTCGTCTCCGCTTTTTTTAACGAGTTTGTCTATTTCATCA
The DNA here is from genome assembly GCA_030539595.1 of Methanocorpusculum sp. Taxonomy (GTDB): domain Archaea; phylum Halobacteriota; class Methanomicrobia; order Methanomicrobiales; family Methanocorpusculaceae; genus Methanocorpusculum. Next base: position 3,949 of record JAUNXW010000102.1, read on the forward strand.
AGGACAATTATTTGAAGTCCACCGGCGTGCTCCAAAACATTTTTGAGTTCCGAATAAACCTGGTCTGTGTGCCAGCCTGTTGG
>JAUNXW010000102.1:4131-6137 GCA_030539595.1 Methanocorpusculum sp.
ATTTCTGCTATTGAGTCTATCTGCTCTTCTCTGTGGGGAAGCTCTCTTGGGTTGTAGCTGTGGCGCAGGACTTCGCGGTTTTTGAATATCTTATTCTGTGTTATGTATTTCTTGAATAGTCCTGTCGATTTGTATTGAGGTTCATCCATGTTTTTATGCACCCTTGAATGCTTATCATTTATGCTGTTTTTCCTAATAAGATACCACTACTGCGAGTGGAGGGGGGTTTAGAGTTTTCATAATGAATCTGTCCAATTGTAATGTGAATCCATTGAACAAGATTTAATCTAAGTTTTCTGTTGACAGCGGGCGCATTTCGTGGTGTAAAGAAAAACACCCAAAGACAAACATAACAATAATCTCGAATTAATTAAAACATTAGATTTTACCAGAAATTAAGAGTAAGCCAGTCCCACGAGCCGGAAACAGCGCAGCAGATTAAAAATCCGGCAATTGCAAAACCGTTAATCCACGGAAGACCTGGCTGAGGTTTCCCCGTTGAAAGCGGAATCATCAAAAGACAAAGCCCGAGAATTCCGCCAAAGAACGCACCGAGTGCCGGAAGAGAAACACCGAGAACGGAAATTACATTTGAACCGCCGGCATAAACCTGAGCCGAGACGACCAGAATTGAAGGCATAATCATATCTCCCATCCCAATCATAAATGCCCCGCGGTCATCTTTTTTCGCTTCAAGATTCAACCCCGACTTCTTGAAAGAATATCCTCTATCCTTTGGAACAATAAACATAATCGGCATTTTCTGACGCAAAACACCGTCTGCAAGTGTCAGCATATGCTTTGATTTGCGAACCGAAATATAATCGTAAATCATCAGAAAAACCAAAAGCACAATAACCGGAATCACCGAAAGCGAAACACCGAAAATCGAAGCACAGCCCGCGCATACAATTATCCCGATAAAATTAATTACATACCACTCGGGATGAAACCACAAAAGCAGAATCGCGGCAAGAGAAATAAGCCCCGAAACAATGTAAAGAGGAATTCCAAAATAAACCAGCGACAAAAGCGACAAAGCCACGTAAAAAACAACCGCCATCAGACTTAGCGCAATAATTGCGGTGATTACGATTTTTGCCTTCCATTTAATCAGAATAAGAAGAACCGCCGTAAAAACGAGCATAAGGAATACAAAAAGAATAATATTAGACATAGAATCCGGATTTTCAAAAGCCTCAAGCCCCGCATTTTCCACAGGAATTACAAGCAGTAAAGAAACAATTCCCGTTAATGCCATCAGTAATGCCATCCCCGCATAAGATGCTTTACTCTGAAAATCTTTCACGCTCATGTACAGTTAATTTAATATTTGCCGTCACCTTAGTTAAATTATGAATATTCGCGATATAGTTCCCGAGATACTGATTGTCGTTTTAATGGCGGTTTCAGGTATCGTTGTTGTCAGCAGACTTTGGCAGGATGCGGTGATTTCTATTGCAATTTTGGTTCTGATTCTTTGTTTTGGAGGACTTATCCTTCAACTTATCATCCGCGTCCGCAGACTTGAAATGGAGTCTGCCAAAAGAGAAAAAATTCTGCGCGGAAACCTCGAAGACCTTGGAAGGCAGCTCATTTCAAAGCAGGACAAAACATCTCAGACCGTTGTTGAAGCCGTTGAAAGCATCAAAACCCGGATGTACCGTTAAGAATGGGTGTGGCGCTTCGTCCGCTTCTTGCGGATTATAAGGAAAATCCCGGCTGGGAAGGACTGAACGGAATTGCAGCAGTCGACGCTTACAATGCGCTTTATCAGTTTTTGTCGGGAATAAGACAATCGGACGGCGCGCCTTTAATGGATGAGGAGGGAAGGATTACTTCCCACTTGAGCGGTCTTCTTTTCAGAACCGCGAATCTTGCTGAAAAAAATATTTCTCCAATATATGTTTTCGACGGAAAACCGCCCGCGTTCAAGGAAAATACGCTTGCACAAAGGCGGGTGGTTCGTGAAAACGCAAAAGAATCCTACGACCGCGCAATGAAGG
>JAUNXW010000234.1:0-744 GCA_030539595.1 Methanocorpusculum sp.
AAAAGCGCCGTCAATTTCGTGAATGATATTGACATTTTTCCCGGTTTTCTTTTTCCAGTAATCTTCGAAATTTTGTTCGAACTGAGAAGAAAAAGTGGCATTGGCAAACGGAGCGGAAACGAACAGATCATTTTGAGCATCCGGCTGTTTCTCACAAGCGCAGAAAAGCGGAGCGAGCCCTGTCAGGAACAATAAAAAAAAGCAAAAAGATCTGTTCATTTTTACCTCCGCTTTCATTCAAATTTTTTAAAAAGGAGAATGGTCATATCATCCATTTGTCTGCTCTCGCCGGAGAAATTTCTGACAGCGCGCAGAACAGCTTTTCCGATCGATTTTGCGCTGTGTTGGGGAGCGTTTCGCAGGCTTTCCAGAAGTCGTTCGGTTCCGAAACAATCTCCCTGTTTATTCATGGAATAAAGAATTTCATCGGTATAAATAAAGAGGGTTTCGCCCGGCTCAAGTTTAATGCGAATATTCTGATATTCTGAATCATCCGTAATGGCCAGCGGAAGGCAATTTTCCTGTTTAATGAGTTGCGGAACGCCATTTTTATCAATTTTAACAGGAGGATTGAGTCCGGCGGAGGCGAAAACGACTTCATTACTGTTGAGCGAGTAAACGCCGCAGAGGACTGTCATAAAGAGGGATTTTCCATTTCGTTTTCGCAACTGTTTATTAACGAAAGAAAGTACTTTTGCGGGATCCGTTGGAGTATACATCGCCACCCGAATGAAGGAGAGTCCC
>JAUNXW010000234.1:754-1605 GCA_030539595.1 Methanocorpusculum sp.
GACAAAAATAAAGGTGCTTGTCGTCAAGCATTCTGAAGTCATAAAAATCACCGCCGTTTTCAAGAACGGGTTTCGTCAAAGCGAACAGATCGATATTTTGACGATTGGCGATATTAAAGTCGTCAGGGAGCATTTCCCGCTGAATGGTTCCCGCGATTTTCAGAGGAGCCTTGATATTTTCTTCTTCCTTGGTCGAATGGGCAAGATCCTGAAATGAATTTCTGACTTCTCTTCTCATTCGGGTAAAAGAATCGACAAGTTCGGTAAGTTCACGGCATCCGCCTGGATCCGTCAGGGACGCTTCAAAATTTCCTGAGATGATCTCATGCGTTGTCTGATCAAGTTTTTTAAATGCTCTGGTGAGATAGATCACTACCGGATAGACGGACAGTCCAGCCAGAATGATTCCCAAAATACTGAAGAACCAGAGAACTTTATTTCCCTGATGAATCAAATTTTCCGTATGAATTCCAGAAAAAACAAAACCGATCTGCCAATTGGCATGCGGAAAGGAACGAAAGTAAAAATAATCGCTTTCATTTTCGGAATCAGGGTTTCGATAAACAACTCCGTTGAGTTGGTTCATTAAAACATCGTAACACTGAAGGTTGTAATCTTCCGTGTGATCAAACGGTTCCCGATCATTGGAAGAAGAGGAAATTTTTTCCTGAAGCCATTTACCATTATCCTTTTTGAGAATGTAATTGTTTTTCATGTAAAGGAAAGGAGATCCGAGCGAATTTAAAACCGATTTATCGAGAATATCCAAAGCATTTCTCAGTGAATAAGCGGTGCTGACCGTTGCCAGAATTTCTCCCTTTTTATTAAACAGGGGAAGGGTAAAAACAATG
>JAUNXW010000103.1:0-5592 GCA_030539595.1 Methanocorpusculum sp.
CATTCAGCGTCAACTTCAACAGAACTTACGCAACAATCACCGGTTACTCACAGGCCGCAACACTTACAGCAATCGAGGCATGGTTCGATAACAACGCGACTGTAGCCTGAACACACATAGGTGAAAACCTATGAAAAAAAGAATCAGAGGCATGCTCTACAAGTTTCTGGCTGATATTATCAGACTGATTCTTGAAACAGTAGAAAAGCACCTCAAAAAAAGCTGAGCGGGAAAAACCCGCACAGCTGTTTTTTTAACCCACAAAAAACACGCACATCGTCTTTCACAAAAATGACGATACTGATAATACGAAGCGGGCTTGACCCGCGGAAAACGCGAAGCGTTTTATTGTCGACGTAGTGCTTTTCTGTGAGGTCTGGCAGCTCTGCCTGACCTCACATTCGCAAATCAAAGATTTGCTTATGCCTCAGTCTCTCTGTTCCCTCGGCATCAGAAAAGTGCTGGGTCGAAAAAAAGCTGAGCGGGAAAAACCCGCACAGCTGTTTTTTAACTCCTAACATTAATAAAAAGAAGAGCTGACAACATCATAAATTAAAATATATCCTAATGTCAAAGTCAGGTAATATCAGTAATTCGCTAATTTTTATCTTCTAAAATCTATCATCTAATAAAAAATAATACCCGCAACTTAGACGATAAAAATTAGTGAAATACTGAATATATCTGCACTCAATCATATAGTGTTTTGCGGAAAAATTTAGTGCATTTCGTGTTTTCGTCTCTGGAGAGCGAAGCTATCTTCGCAAATCATATACTCGCAAGTGTTTCACTTGCGACGGTCTCTCGCCAAATAAATAACAATGAGAACATGTATTATTCTACAAACTCATAAACCGCAATCACATAACTCACATTAAATTTAAAACCCATCAATCATCTTTTCAAGTTCTTTGCAGGCTTTGTATGCTGTGTTATCCATCGTAAGAGGAGTTACAGAAACATACCCTTCACGAAGTGCCGTCACATCCGAATTTTCTTCTTCGATATAAATCGGTTTCCCGCAAATCCAATAATACGGTTTTCCCCTCGGGTCGAGGCGTTTTTCAACAGACGTATCAAACAGCCGTGTCCCAAGAATCGTCGAACGGTATCCTTTAATTTCTGCGTCCGGTATATTCACATTGAGCAGATGACAATTCTTTGGAAGACCGTTTTTCATGAAATACTTAACAACCTTTGACACAACCTCCTTAGCCTGTGAAAAATTATTTTCCTTCACACGCGGGTCAATAAATTTATCGCCGTCGTTCTTCATCTCAAGAGAAAAAGCAATTGAGGGAACATTTTGATTCGCGGCTTCCATTGCAGCTCCAACCGTTCCTGATGTATTTATCGACTCGTAAGAGATATTTTCTCCGAGATTAATTCCCGAGACAACTAAATCAGGATTAAGATTGAGTGCGTAAAGCCCAAGTAAAAGCGCATCGGTTGGTCTTCCTTCCGCAACATAAGCATCGTGACCGCTGATTTTTATTTTATTGAGCCTCAGAGGTTCAAATATTGAAATAGATCTTCCGACAGCGCTCTGCTGAACCGCAGGAGCAACAACCGTGACATCGGCAAATTCACTTAATGCATCATAAGCCGCCCATATGGCACTTGAATTTATTCCGTCGTCGTTAGTCAGAAGTATTTTAGGTCTTCCCATTAACAAAATAGTTATTGCTGTTCGATATTATTGGTTTGGTTTTGAAGTCAGCCGACGGCATAATTTTAAGTTTATTCAATATAGAAGTCAGCGATATTAATTGGGAGTTACGCAGTTGCGCTTTATCTGTACTTCACTATTTCAGGAAACACCGCGTAAGTCCTAAATAAAAAAATATTGGGCAATTGCCCATTAACTGTTTCACAGCTTGTTTATGCAGCGATTGCTGCTGCTTTGTCTGATGCAGAGGCAACAGACTCTGACTTAATAACTTCAATTCTGCGCATCGGGAAAATCGGCTTGCAGACTTCAAACATCTTCTTCGAGAGTTCTCCCTTGAGCATTGCGGAAACGAAAGACTCGTAGTCGGCTTCCTTAACATATTCAAGAACAACCTTAACCATTGCCGCACGAATCTCCTGAATCTGTGAAAGTCTTGCGTGGTTAATTGTAAATGCCGAGATTGTAATCTGAATTTCCTTCTCGCTTCCAAGGGGCTTGACAGTGATTGTGCTGTCGATTCTTGAAGCTCTTCTCTTAACCATTGCGCGGACAAACTCTTTGGTCATTTCGTGACCGTCGAATTTTGTATATCCTGCGTCTCCGGCAACTTCAGTAATCTTAAAAGAAGCTCGAACGTTCTGTTTAGAATAGTCCTGAATAAGTTCTCCAAGACTTACTGTCAATACACGACCTGCGACATTTGTCGGGTCAGAGGAGATAATTTCTCCGATAAGCTGCTTGCCGAGGAAATCTGGTGCGTAAACTTTGTACCATTTCTTAGCTTTCCATCCCTCAAGCTTGCGTCCGCCACTCTGCTTTTTTGCCATGGTTTTTACCTTCTTAATTATATATTCTTAAATTTTTCAGAAACGGTCTCATTCAACCGCTCCGCAACCGAAAGATTCATCAGATAATCATCTATAGTTGAAATCATTGTTCGAAGAGATTCACCCTTCAAAACAGCCGTTACAAACTCACCGTCATCAAAACATTCAATAAAACCGAGATTATCGGGCGACAAAGACTCAGCGATTTTTTTCGCGTCCTTTACCCTGAACTTAATCTCACCTGTAATTTCCATTAGAAAGCCTCCAACATTTTAATGAATTCAGTCTCGCAGGACTGAGGAAGTTCAGCTCCCGCGCGTGTTTTATGACCACCGCCGGTTCCGCCGAACTTTTCCGTTACAGACTTAATGAACCTTTCAAAATCTACCTCAGACTTAAGAGGCGCACGTGCGGAAACTTTAAGATAGTTTTTGCCGCGTGCGATTACAAAGACCGGCATATTTTTTGACTTGGTCAAAACATCCGCACAGTCGCTTGCAAGTTCTGCAGAATTAACAAGCCATGTGTTTTTGGAAACGGGTTCTGCTGTCTTCAAAGAATTTATGACATTCATACGGTGTTCGACCGCGCATTTCCAGGCATCTTTGAGAACCGATGCGTCACCGCAAGCGACAGCGAAAGCCAAATCGTAATGACCCGACTTGCCGCATGCATCGATGACTGCTGTAAGCGCGTGTGCATTTTGAATAATCTCACGTTCAAGACGCCATGAATCTCCGTAAATGCTCATCAGGTCGTTGTATGACGCGTCGGACTTTGCAATAATTTCCGAAAGCAGCTGACAGAAGTAAGCCTCTTCGGATGCTTTCTTATTACACTCTGACTCAATTTCTTCTGCGAGTTTCGCATTGCCCGATAAATTCGGCAGATACGGAGAACTGCAGATTTCAATCTGCTCTTTTGTAGTCCTGCCCGTAAGAAGAATACTCTTTTCCGGACTGATGAGATTATTTCCTATGGCGTCGCCGATGATTTTTTCATTGCATCCGACAACATTCTGACAGTCCCCTAATATTCCAATCATCACAAGACCGGCAAGGTCGCGGTTGTCTGCCATTTTGTTTGCGACAAGATATGCGCAGCCAGCAGCAGACAACTCAGCTTCCCCGTCAATTCCAAAAAGTCTCGGATTGATGTGAAATGGTGATTTGTTATAAGGCACGTGATGGTCTATAATAATCGTCGAATCGGGTAAATCCGCAATCGACGCTCCAAGGTCGCACAGAATCGAAATCTCCGGCTTTTCTATTTCGGAAGCGCTTTTAAGCACAGGAAGAATCCTGAGTCTGAAAGCAATTCCTTTTCTTTGAAGAGCAATAGAGATGACAGCCGCCGCTGCAATTCCGTCCGCGTCGTGATGAGAATAAACTTCTGCGTATTCCATTCCGTTAATGCGGTCTGCAATTTTTTTGGCGGTTTCTTCAAGCGACATCTTGTATTATCTGTTTTATCTGGACAGAAGAATTTCTGCGGTTTCGGGTTTGTAAGTCCAGCCTGACGGTAAACGTTTGTTTCCGACGTAGTATTTAACGAGTCTTCTAACTTTTGACTCTGTTAACTGGAGCTGACGTGCGTTGTGAATATCTCTGTGGTTGTTCTCAAGGTGTTTTCTCATAAGGAGAGCCTTGTGCATAAGGTTTCTGAGATCTTCCGGAATGTCCATATCGAGATTGTTCTCGCGGACAATTGCGTTTACTCTCTTGCCTGTTGCAAGCTTTACGTTTGGAACACCGTGTTTGTCTCTTAAGACAAGACCAATCTGTGCGCAGGTCATACCCTGTTTACGCAGCTCGATAATCTTTGCCTCGATTTCTTTAGCGTCGCTGTTTGACCATTCAGGAACTTCCTTTCTGTAAGGTCTTACTGAAGAAGCTATACCTCTTCTTCTAGCATGCATTCGTGCCATTTTAGTTCACCATTTGCGATTAAGACTGCCCGCCTTCGTACACAAGACGGATAACCTTTCTGCCGTATCGCTTTTGTTTGGCAGAATTGTTGTAAGTCACGAAAAGAGCAGCAGGGAATTCCCTAAAGCTGACTCGGTCGTAATCCCATAGCCATTTGGCAGTGTCTTTGAAACACGTCGGACTTACTTCAGTCAGCACCGATATCCAAACATTGTTTGGAAGTGCTTCATACATATTAGAGAGGAGATGTAATAAGGATTGCTGTCAAATATAAATTTATGAGTGAGGAATATGATGTAATTATTATAGGGGCGGGGGCTGCGGGTCTTTTCTGCGCGGCAAATCTTAAAGGGCTTAAAGTTGTTGTTCTTGAAAAAAAGATTCTTCCTGGCAGAAAACTTCTTCTTTCGGGCAACGGTCAGTGTAATATTACTCATGCGGGAGACATTAAGGAGTTCACAAAACATTACGGCGCGAACGGAAATTTTGTGAAGCCCGCGCTGATGTCTTTTTCAAATAAAGATACAATAACATTTTTTGAAGATAAGGGAATTAAGTTTAAGGAGACCGAGCAGGGCAAAATTTTCCCGAAATCACTTTGTGCAGATGATGTTTTGGATACCCTTTTGGATATCTGCGACAAGAACGGCGCGGATATTTTCTATGAGGAGAAAGTTGAGTCGATTAGAAAAACAGAAGACGGTTTTGAGGTCAGAAGCGTCAGCACGAAATATTATTCAAAATCAGTTGTGCTTGCAACAGGCGGTAAGTCTTATCCGGGTACTGGCTCTGAAGGAGACGGCTACGCCCTTGCCGAAAAGTTAGGACACAATATCACAGAAGTGAATCCTTCTCTTACGCCTGTGTATGTAAATGAGTTTCCGTTGAAAGATTTAGCAGGCATTTCAATTCCCGACGCCGATATTTCTGTCTGGCGCGAAGGGAAAAAAGTTCTTGCGCATAAGGATGATTTGCTGATTACAGCGTTTGGTTTTTCTGGTCCTGTGATTCTGAACTCGTCAAGAAATATTCGCGCGGGAGATGTTCTCAGAATTAATTTCGCGGGGCTTGAGAGAAATGAACTTGATAAAAAGTTAGTTGAGATGTGCGCTGAGGCGGGCGGAAAACTTGTGCGAAATATTTTGAAAGATTTCCATGTTCCCGA
>JAUNXW010000103.1:5602-6077 GCA_030539595.1 Methanocorpusculum sp.
AATTATTGGTTGATTTATGCGAAGTAGGAGACATTAACGCTTCACAGATGACTGCTAAAATGCGTGCTTCACTTGTTAAAAATCTCACGGAGTATGATTCTGTTGTAGACCATCCGGGAGATTTTTATTGCGCAATGTGCACCACAGGCGGTGTTTCTCTTGATGAAGTAAATAAGAAGACGCTTGAGTCAAAGATTCATGAAGGGCTGTTTTTTGCTGGAGAAGTCTTAGATATTGACGGCGACACCGGCGGATACAATCTTCAGGCTGCGTTTTCCACTGCGTTTCTTGCGTCAAAAAGGATTCGCGAGCTGTGCGGGTGAACCCTGAATTATTTTTTCTTTAATCGGTCTTTTTTCAGTTCTGTTTTGATGTTCAATGCACAATGTTTAAATGAGACCGGAGACAATCTAATTAACGCATTTCTTGTGCCTCAGTGGCTTAGGGGTATAGCGCGTCCTTGGTAAGGACGAGG
>JAUNXW010000235.1 GCA_030539595.1 Methanocorpusculum sp.
TTGCAAACTTTTTCAAGTGAGGGAGCGAATTGGCTGAGGCGATAGCCGAAGGCGCGACTGAACGCCGGAAAAATGCGATTGCGGGGCGCTTTAGCGTCCTTAGCTGAGCAAGTGGAACACTTGCGATTGCCGAGAGATTCGCGTAGATTTGCGGTTTGTTTTTTCTATGAATGATGGTGTCAACGCTGAGTGGAGTGATAAACGGAGCGAAGCCACAAGTTAGTCGAAATAAAATTAATCAATAAAAAATAGTGAAGTACTGCTGAATTTTTTAGCCATTAATAAAAATAAGAGCTGACAACATCATAAATTAAAATATGTCAAAGTCAGGATTTAGTGTTTTTCGGTGTCTCGCCAAATAATTTTGAAGACCAACAAATTACTATTTCAAATTAATATAAATATTGGATTACACGATTTGATAAACTCTAAAAAATGAGATTGATTTATTTTGAAAAATTCTATGAAGAGTGAATATTATATCTGTTTTGATTGATTCAAAAATACAACCAATTTCTAAAAAAATAGTTGGACATAATTAAAACTATAATTTTCTTAGACCAAGAACAATCCCAAGACCCACAAATAGAGCAGCTGCTCCAAAGCCCGCAGATTTAGTCTGTGCTGCCGTCGGCTTTGCTGTTGCTGTCTGAGTTGCCGTAACTGTTTTTATCGCTGTCTGAGTTTCTTCAACAATGCTGAAAGTTCCTGTTGCAGGAGTTACACCGTCAATTTCCGCTGTTACCGTATATGTATCAGCCGCAAGAATCTCATCAATTTCCACAGCCCATACGTTAAGTCCGTTTACCCCACTGATAACTTTGGTTGTTTTAACAATATCCGTTGAATCTGATGTTCCTGATTTTGAGACCGACGAAAAACTTGATGATGTAATTTCAACTGTGACTGTTTTTCCGGCTTCAACATTTGTAGTTCCGCCTATTGTAAATTTTGAGCCGTAGGGTTTACTGCCGAGCGAATTTATGTTTAAGTATGTTGAGGTAACCGTAAACGATTCAATTGTGCACATATCGTCTATGTATTCTGAATTAATCAAGGTGCAGAGTGATTCGGCGGCGTTTGCACTCTGACGTGTGTTTATTGCTGAGGTCTCTTTTGCGTTTTTACTCAGAGTTCCATCGCCCTGTGTTGAATAAGATTTTGCCATATAACCTCCGCCATCTGAAACCACCTTGACATTGAACAGTTTATCGTTCATCGGATGCTGAATAACAACAATATATTCACCCGACTGAAGATTACTCGTTGGAATTTTTATTGTGCAGACATCATCGTCAACCGAAGCTGTTCCCTGACTGAAATAATTTGTACCGAATACATAATAACAAATACAGGGCGGAGACCCGTAAGCATTGAATACAAATACAGCATCGCTTCCCTGACCGATCGAATCTCCCAAGACGTTTCCGCAGAACAGAGCAGTTACAATAATTAAAATCAGCAGTACAAAACTTATTTTTGACATACTGTAATCTTGGTTGAAATAGTAATTCAATTTACTGGTTAAAATAGCCTGAGAAAATTAATTTGGTTTATGTCCTTTCGGACATGAACCATGTT
>JAUNXW010000236.1:0-665 GCA_030539595.1 Methanocorpusculum sp.
CTGGAAAGCCCGTGAGGCGAAAGTCTCTCGTGAGTTCAAGTCTCACCCTCAGCGTGATGGAGATGATGTTTAAACGCTCATTCTCCTTTATTTTGTTTGTTTTATTAAATCTCGCCTGAATTGTCGTTTTAGCCGTTTTGCGCGTTTTATCAACTGTTTTTATTTAACTGAATGATGATTATTTCTGTAGTTTTTGAGGATTTTTTAAAACCCGTAAAATTGTGCGCATTGAAATTGAGTATTGAATTTTTGTTATTTGGTGATTTTTTATTGAGCTTCACAGAGCTTCATATTTCGATTGAAAAATGTTTAACGTGTTTTGTATGGTCTGAAAGTTGTGCGCCGTATTTTCGCTTCTGCGGCTTGCGTAGATGGCTTTTAAGGCTCTATCAGTGAATGAGTGTAGTGTTTGTATGTCTGAAAACAGCCGTTAAATACTAAATTTACACAGATTAGTATTTTGTTAGTTGTTCAAAAAAAAAATATTTTTATTCAGAATCTTCTTTATTCTGCTTTTTATAGTCCCTAAAAATTTCAGGGCAATACTTGCGCATAAGTTTCGCCGTGTTGATTTCTGGTATTGGGATATCGTTTCCGTTCTCATCAACCCATGTGTAAAGAGGTGTGAGGATACAGCCTTTTGTATCTTTCAGTTCGTCTTCTGT
>JAUNXW010000236.1:675-1574 GCA_030539595.1 Methanocorpusculum sp.
TTGGTGAGCCAGGCTCAAACATCATGTCAGGCGGTAACGGTTTGTATTTCTTCGGTTCCATAATTTATAATTCACCCCCATCATAAATAAAGTTGTGGTCTTCGCCGTATTTTTTAATTCCGCGTGCGGAATAAATCCGATATAATAAAATGGCGTCTGTTATTGCCTGCTTTCTTATCGGCTCAAACTCTACTTCCGTCATTCCTTCGGGCTTGGTTGGCATGAGTTTCTTTGTTTTATCATTGTGACCTATACCAACGTTGTTTAGTGTGCCTGCGTATTTTATCGCTTCAACTTCGACAATTTTAAGGAGGTCGTTTACTTCTTCTTTGACGGTTTCCGCGTCTAAATTTTCCCAATTTTCCCCGCGTTTTACGCTGTGCCATAAGTCGCGTGTGACGGCTCTAATCTCCTGGCAATCCGTATCACATAGATGTGATATGTCAGTTCCTGAAAGCATTGAGCCGTTAGGGTGGTTATGTGTGACGACTTTTGCCGCGTTCCAATATCTTGTATCCATTTTAACGCTGTCAATATCTCCGATATAGTGCATGAAGACATTACCGCATTCATCAATAGCAAGGATATTTTCTAAAGGTTCGTCCTTAATCTGTCTCTCTAATTCAGTTACTCTTTCAAGAAATTCATCGTCAGATAATACAGTTTTTGACCGTTTTTTAATCGATGTGATTAAGTCTCCGTGAATTTTTGTTTCATCAGGATATCCGATACTGAATGATTCAGCCTCAATAAATTTTGAATTTTGGGTTTTACATCCCGCGGGTTTTGCTAATATTCCAATGCTCATTTTATCGCCTCAGAATCCTTTTAACAAATTGCTTGGCATTGACTGATAAAACTTTGGCATATTCGGAACATTTGAGCTTCTTGTTAATTTT
>JAUNXW010000104.1:0-2152 GCA_030539595.1 Methanocorpusculum sp.
GAATGAGATATAAATTCTCAGAGAACAAAGTTATAATTACAAAATGGCATTACCTGTAAGTATAGAACGCCTTCTATCAGGAAACGAAGTTGAAAGCACACGTAAAGAATACAAATTAGGATGGAACCCTGAAAAAATTCTTCATACTATCTGTGCCTTTGCAAACGATATTGAAAACCTTGGCGGAGGATACATACTGCTTGGTGTTGAAGAGAAAGATGGAATGCCTACGCTGCCGGTAAAAGGCATAGACAAACACTCAATCGACACAATAAACAAAAAACTGCTCAACCTCTGCAACAAAATAGAACCGCGATACATACCTGTCGTCGAAACAGTAGAATACACAGGAAAACTCATTATCGTCATCTGGGCTTACGGAGGAGTAAACAGACCATACAAATGTCCGATAAGCTTATCTGAAACAAAACCAGTGTCTTGGGCATACTATATTCGAAAACTCGCAAGCACAATTCAGGCAAATTCAAAAGATGAAAAAGAACTCTTCTCACTCTCAGAAACAGTTCCGTTTGACGACAGGATAAACAACAAAGCAGAAGTTGAAGACCTGCGTTCATCCCTAATCAGCAGCTATCTCCTGAATGTTAACAGTGAACTCTATGAAGAATCACTTACACTGCCGTTAAGAGAAATAGTAAAGAAAATGAGAATAGCTGACGGTCCAAATGAATATCTTAAACCGCTCAACGTAGGACTAATGTTCTTCCATGAAAAACCTGAAAATTTCTTCAAATACGCAAGAATAGAAATCGTCGACAAACCTGATGAAACCGGTATTGGAATGACTGAAAAATACTTTACCGGACCTCTGGACAAACAACTGCGTGATGCATTGGATTTTATTAAAAACTACACCATTGCAGAAAAAATAATAAAATATCCAAATCGTGCTGAAGCGGACAGAATTTTTAACTATCCATATGCAGCAATAGAAGAAGCAGTAACAAATGCAGTACATCATAAAAGCTACCAGATACCGGAACCCATAACAATCACAATAACACCTGAAAATATAGAAATCCTGAGTCTCCCGGGTCCGGATAAATCCATCTCATTAGATGATATTCACAACCTTCATATCGTCTCGTCTCGATATCGAAACAGAAGAATCGGTGAATTTCTGAAAGAACTCAAACTGGTTGAAGGAAGAAATACAGGTATTCCAACAATGATTAAATCGCTCAAACAGAACGGGTCTGAAAACCCAGTGTTTGAAACAGATGAAGACAGAAGTTACTTCCGTGTCTCAATCCCAATACATTCTGCATATCTGAAGAAAGAAAATACTGAAAATATCTCTCCCCTCAATGACCCCAAGCAGAATTACAAAAAGATACGAAGAACCAAAGAGCAGTTAAAACAGGAGATACTAAATACACTTGCATCAGGTCCACTTTCAGCATCAGAGGTAGCAGTCTCTCTCGGTTATTCATCAGCTCGCGGAAACAGTTTTGTTACTGCAGTTCATGAACTAATAGAAGAAAATCATATATGCTACCTCCTCCCGGAAAAGAAAAAGGCAAACAAACAAAAACTCATGCTGAAACAATAAACATTCATGCCTATACCCCTTCTCACCAAAATAATGCGCCTTCCTGCAATTCAGCGCCAGAGTGCTCTCTCCCTTGCTGCAACAATTGCCATTACACTGCTTGGTTTTCTCTCCACTATGCTTTTCTCTCATCTTTTGGGTAAAGACTTAATGGGTGTTTACTACTTATTCCTCGCCTACTTTGGTATCTTCAATATGATTGGAGACGGCGGTTTCGGTCAGGCAGCTGTTAAACGCATATCAGAAGGCAAAGAACAAAACGCTTACTTAACCGCATATGCAGCCCTGCGCGGAATCTTAATAGTATTTTCAACACTAATACTGATTACACTCAGTCCATTATTTATCGACCTGCAGGACTACAATCTTATCCCATGGATAATTGCCGCACTTGCAGCCGCATTTTTCGGTCACACAATCACATACGGAGTTTACGGTCTCGGTCACGTAGGTGTCTTCAATGTTGGAACAGGTCTAAGTGAACTTGTGCGCATTGCTCTGCAGATTGTTACTGTCTTAATAGGATTTTCTGTATACGGACTCGTTGGCGGATTTATAGCAGGCATTGCAGTATCAGGT
>JAUNXW010000104.1:2162-5989 GCA_030539595.1 Methanocorpusculum sp.
TAAAAATAAAAATTTAACGATTATCTGCATTAAATATTTCACCTTCAAGCCCTCAAAATTCGGTTTCCGCCACATCAAGAGCCTTGCTCTATACGGCTTCTGGATATTCCTCATCAGTACAGGTTCAATAGTCTTCACATATGCTGATACCATCTTCATAGGCTATTTCATGACAAACGGAGACGTTGGTGTATATCGTACAGCCTTCCAGTTCACCACCATAGCAATATTTATTGCGACTGCAGTACAGCAAACTCTCACCCCAAAAATCAGCAACTGGAGCGCAAACAATCAATGGGAAAAAATTGCCCCTCCTGTTTCGCGAGGCATAACATTCTCTCTAATTCTTGCAATTCCGATCTTTATAGGAGGTTTTCTTCTAGCCGATAGACTGCTTTACTTCTTCTATGGTTCTGACTTTGCATCAGGAGCAACTGCATGTGTTATTCTTATGGTGGTGCAGATAGTCTCTGTATTCATCACAATGTTGGGTGTAGCCCTTACCGCATCAGATCACGCGCGTCAGTCATTCTATGCAACAGCAACAGCTGCTGTGCTCAACATAGTCTTAAATATTACTCTGATTCCAATTATTGGAATAAACGGAGCAGCAGTCGCAACACTCATAAGCTACACGCTAAACGCAATATTAGTCGCGCATTTCCTCAAAAAATATATCACCGTCAAAATTGAAATCAAACCAATACTCCACATTCTCCTCGCCTCATTAATAATGGGCGCATTTGTCTTCATCTACAAATTATTCATACCTTTAGACAACGTCATCGTAACTCTTATCCCGGTCGTCATAGGCGCGCTCATCTATTCCATACTCCTCCTTAAATTAGACAAAGGCATAAGAAACGAAATCGCAGACATGGTTACAACCATCGGTATAAAATGGCCGAAGTGGCTGTAAATCAATACGCATTATCAATTATAAGAACAAACCAGTAATAAGTAAAATGAAAGGAATAACACATATATCACTATCTCTTTTAACTCTACTCGTAATTCTTGCACCGCTAACCTCCCAGCTTATCAAAATAGAAGCAGTGCCCGGACTGATTTTATTATTCTTAGGAGTATTCATTGGCTCAATAACACCGGACATCGACAAAGGCTCAGGCTCTGCAATATTTCACTCGGAAATCCCCGGAGCCAAAGGCAAAAAATTCCACCTCACTCCAATCTTCGGCTACACAATATATTTCACCTGCTATAAGCCTCTTCAAATATTATTCAGACTAATCTTCGGCAAAAAAATATATGCAAAACACGGACACCGCGAATTACCGCACTCACCTATTGGAGTTGTCTTAATCTCTGCGCTTCTGACGCTTTACATCTGGCTAATCTGCTTCGCATTATCATTAATTCCTTCGCTGTCTTTCCTTTACAACAACACACTCATCTTTGTCTTCGGTGCAGGTTTCCTTCTAGGCTGCTTCATGCATTTAATAGAAGACACCTGCGACAATTCTGGAATCCACTACTTCTACCCGTTCAACTTCAGCAGACTTCGCGGAACTCTCAAAGGAGACGGAACAGACAAGAAACCGAGAGTTTACGGAGTAGTTCTTCTGCTGGCAGCATCGGGTCTCTGCACAGCATCAGTCATTGGAAGCCTTCCAGCTAAATTTGCATATCCTGCGGCTCTTCTCGCACCGATTGTTCTCTGGGTAATTTTCTTAAGAGTATCCGGAGTTCCTGCGCGCAAACGCAACAGGGAATAAACTTCTATCCTTATACGACATATACATAAGGCATGTATAAACTCGTATGCGTACATTGCGGTGCCGAGTACCCACCGGACGCAATTGTGTACAACTGTGAAAAGTGCGGTCACTTACTGGCTGTCAAATACGATTTGGATGACATCACCGTTACGCACGATGAACTTCTGAAAAGACCAATCTCTGTCTGGAGATACAAGGAGTTCCTGCCCGTTAGAATAAAGCCGGTAACTCTTCAGGAAGGCGGAACACCTCTTTACCACCTTGAAAGAATCGGTGAAGAGCTCGGTCTCAAAAATCTATATGCAAAGCACGAGGGAATGAACCCGTCAGGCTCATTCAAAGACCGCGGAATGACACTCGGTGTTTCCATGGCAAAACAGCTCGGCAAAAATATCGTTGCCTGCGCGTCAACCGGAAACACATCAGCGTCAATGGCTGTTTATGCGGCAAAAGCAAATATGCCCGCAGTTGTTCTTCTCCCCGCAGGACACGTTGCCTTAGGAAAAGTTGCTCAGGCATTAATGCACGGCGCAAAAGTAATTTCAATCCGCGGAAACTTTGACCGCGCGCTTGAAATGGTTCATGAGCTTTGCGTCAGTCACGGAATTTATCTGCTGAACTCTATCAATCCTTACAGACTTGAAGGTCAGAAGACTATAGGGTTTGAAGCGGTTGACCAGCTCGGCTGTGTTCCCGACAGAATTGTTCTTCCTGTAGGAAATGCTGGAAATATTTCCGCAGTCTACAAAGGTCTCTGCGAATGGAGAGATGTCGGATACATTGACACACTCCCAAAGATGACCGCAATTCAGGCTGAGGGAGCTCAGCCTATAGTAAACGCAATCAAAGGCAACCTTCCCGAAGTTGTTGTTGAGCAGAACCCCGAAACAGTTGCATCAGCAATTCGTATCGGCGCGCCTGTAAACGCAGAAAAAGCTCTGCGCGCAATTCGCGACACCAAAGGAACAGCAGAATTCGTTACAGACGCAGAGATTCTTGCAATGCAGAAAGACCTCGCACGCAAAGAAGGAATAGGAGTTGAACCCGCATCAGCCGCATCGGTTGCGGGAATCAAGAAACTTGCCGAAGCAGGAATGCTTGACAAAGACGAAAAGATTGTCTGTGTCGTAACCGGACACCTTCTTAAAGACCCGGAGACAGTAATAAAACAATGTGCCCCGCCAATCGAAATAGACCCAACTATAGAAGCACTGCTCTCTGTATTGTAATCGCGCTGATTGCTATAGTTGTGTTTGCATTCCCCGCGTCTGCAAACACAGCTGAATATTTTGTTTCAGAAAACGGAACAGGTTTATCCGCTCACATTACATTGGTTAATCAAAGCGAGTTCTATCTGGTAAAGCCGGGTATTTTCGGAAGCGATGAGCCCCTGAAGGTTGACGAACTGTCGCTTAAGGATGCTGAGGGTAACGATATTGATTACAAACAGTCCGACTATACGCTTAAGTTTGAAAAAGGCAACTACACTCTTGTCTACAAATCAAAAATCACAGACAATCTTATTTACGCTAAATATCCGGACAAGTATAATGTAACCGCGTTTATTCCCAAACAATTTAATACGGGACATCTGATTCTCGGAACTGTAAGCACGGGCGGTGTTATTACTGAACTTACTTCAGGTCACGCGGTTTCATATATTGGCACGAAAGCAATATCCATTACTTTCTTTGACGCGAACAGACCGTTAATACTTTATCTCTTCCTTGGAATCTGGGCAGTTGTTATGATTGTCGTTTTAGTGCGTCATCAGATTCTCAAAAAGCGCGTGAGAAAAATTAACGAATAACTTTTTTTTTATTTAGTTTGATTTGAGTCTACCTAACCATCTGGCACATCGAGTCTGTCTAATAGTGTAATCAATATTTAAATTAATTTGAAAGAGTAATTCATTGGTCTTCAAAATTACTTGACGAGACAGAGTCACAAAATTCAGAGGAACAACAGTACAACAATCTCAACATCAAAATCTTGTCCAACGGATTTAATCACGATTGGGCAAGTTCATCATAGAGAGGCTGTCCAATTGTGGAATTTGATATTTAAATTATTTTGAAATAATAATTT
>JAUNXW010000105.1 GCA_030539595.1 Methanocorpusculum sp.
AAAATGTTGTACGCCCTTCTTGGATTTTATTTAGCGAGACACCGAAATCCACGAAATCCCAATCTCAAAATAATAAATATAAGTTTCCGCTATTTGACAAACTCATTCAAACTCCCCGCACGCACCAAAACCTTTATTGTGTATACACAATATATACAATATGACGACTTGTGAAAATCATCATCAGCAACTCAAGCGACAAGCCGATTTATGAGCAGATAACTTCTCAGATAAAGAAACAGATAGTATCTGGTGAATTACCTGAAGGTTTTGCTCTTCCGAGTATGAGACTTCTTGCCAAAGAACTCAGAATCAGCGTGATTACGACAAAACGTGCATACACTGATTTAGAACATGACGGATTCATTGAAACCGTTACAGGCAAAGGCAGTTTTGTCGCAGGAAAAAACAAAGAGTTGATAAAAGAACAGCAGCTCAAACTCGCGGAGGAAAACATATCCAACGCGGTTGAAATCGCAAAAAATTATGGAATAACCAAAGAAGAACTCGCAGAAATGCTTGTGCTTCTTTATGACGGAGAATAAAAATGGAAAATGCAGTAAGTGTAAAAAATCTGTGTAAGGATTATGACGGTTTTTCCCTGGACGTTTCGTTTGATTTACCAAAAGGCTCTATAATGGGTTTCATAGGAGAGAACGGCGCTGGAAAAACCACAACCATAAAAGCCATACTCGGACTGATTAAAATAAACAGCGGAGAAGTTGAAATCTTCGGCAAAAAATTATCCGAAGACGAAAAGGAGATTAAAGAAAAAATCGGCGTCGTCTTCGATGAATGCTGTCTTCATGATAATCTGACTCCTTCGGATTTCATAAAGATATTTGCGGGTATTTACAAAAATTTCGATAAAGACCTTTACGAAAAATACCTGAACGATTTCAAACTTCCGAAGGATAAAAAAATAAAAATATTCTCTCAGGGTATGAAGATGAAACTCTCAATAGCTTCGGCTCTTTCGCACAAGCCCGAACTCCTCATTCTTGATGAGCCTACAAGCGGGCTTGACCCTGTTGTGCGTGAGGAGATATTAGACATCTTCCTCGACTTTATTCAGGACGAAAATCATTCCATTCTGATTTCATCGCACATAACAAGCGACTTGGATAAAATTGCTGACTACCTGACATTTATTCATGACGGCAAAATTGTTTTGTCTGATTCAAAAGATGAAATCATCGAAAATATGGGGATACTCAAATGCAGTCCTGACGAACTCAATAAATTCAAGGCATACGCTGTATCCTACAGAACAAATCAGTTCGGCTGTGAAATTCTTGTAAAAAACAAATCCGGGCTTCTCGAAAAGTTTCCGAACTCAATAATTGATTCCGCAAACACTGAATCCATTATGGTAATGCTTTCAAGGGGAGATAAATTATGAACGCTCTGATTCTCAAGGATTTGCTTAATCTTCGCACATCTCTGAAAACACTTGCAGTAATGATGATTATATTCGGGATTATATTTATTCCGGGCAAGAACTACATAGCCTTTTATTTTATTATGATGATTTTTGCAGCAATGCTTCCATCAACATCAATATCTCTTGACGAGATGTCTAAATGGGACAAATACGCGTTGACTATGCCAATTACCCGAAGGGAGATTGTAAAATCAAAATATATACTTTCAATAATTCTGGCATGTATAAGTTTGATAATTTCAGCCGTTCTGACTATGATATTTGTTTTGGCATTTCCTGAACAGATTGAACATTCTGTTGTAAGCCCATTCTATTTCGTAATCGTAATTTTTGCTTTAGGCCCTCTCTACGGCTCAATCATTTTGCCGATTCTCTACAAATTCGGCTCGGTTAATGCAAGATATATTATGATGGGGGTAATTGTAATTGCAGGGTCTGCCGTTCTTGTAATCTTTATGATTTTAGTAAACGTTATTGGCTCAGTAAATCCTGTTGCTGCAACTCTTTTACCTATTGCTGTCTCGCTTGCGATTATGTTTATATCATACAAACTGTCCTGCAGAATTTATGGACGGAAGGAGTTTTAATGGATAGTAAAATATTCGGTCTCGTCAAAAAAGATTTGATTGTATTAAGAAAATCATTTTTGATAGGAATTATTCCTATTCTGCTGTTTATCATATACAGTTTTGCGGATGATATTCATTTGTCCAATATTAATTCTACAAAAATTTATTTGATTCTGGCAGCACTTATATTGATGATATTTTTATATATCATATATCCGTCATTTGAATTGTCTTTGGCTTATTCAAATGACGCAAAAACGGATTTTCATAAGTATGAAGGAATATTTCCTGTAACAAGAGCAGATTCGGTTAAGGCAAGATATATTCTCGCAGCATTAATAATCGTGGCTCAGGCAGTTGTATTTACGGTCATTATCGCAGTTTTATATCTGGCGGGCATTATTACACTGCCTCCTTATTCAATAATAGTGGATTCAGTGACTTTATCTTTAATTATCTTCCTGATATGTTTATCCATAATCTGTACATCGATATTTTTATTGATTAACTATTTACTGCCTGTCAAATCCAATTTGGGAGAGGGAATTGTTTTGGCTGTTTCTGCTGTATCAGGATTCATTGTGTATATTATTTATTCAGTCATACTTGATTTTGTATCAAGGGCATTTAATTATTCAAATCATATGATATTTATGATTCTCTTGACAATTGCGGTATCAGTTCTTATTATGTTTATTTCGTATAAAATTTCTTACAAAGTCTACTGCGGGAGGGATTTGTAAATGAGTTTCAATTCTTTAGGTCTCGTCAAAAAAGATTTGATTGTTATGAAAAAGCCTCTGGCAATTTCAGCAGCTCTGATAATTTTATTTTTTGTATTATATTACGGCGCAGTTCTTCAAAACAGCAGTCTCGAACATCTTGCGGTTATCGGAGTTATCCTGCCTGAGATTTTATTGTTTATGCTCGCGCCTGTTTCTGTAATTTCTGTTTCAGCGTCGATTGATGAAAAGCAGGAGTGGAATAAGAGGGAAAGAACAACTCCGTTTACAAGAAATGATTCGGTCAAAGCAAAATATATTCTGGGACTGCTCGTCACGGTTTTTATAATAGTCGTTCCCATGATTATTTTGAGCGTAATACATATAATAGGAATTATTTCCGGCAGTCAGCCGCCTGTTTTTATGCCGCCTGAGATTCTTCTGATTTTAATTATCTGTGCACTGCTTTCAGTAATCGGTTTCTCGGTTTATATTCATCTGATGTATCTGGTCAAAACGAATACCGATTTCAATCAGGTTTTTTCTGTGCTGATAGGGCTTGCAGCAAGTATTTTTATTATTTTGTTCTGGCTTTCGGCGTCTGTTTACATGTATGCAGGTTTTTCAGAGACGGGATTATTTTCTAAGAATATTTTTGTAACGGCAGTTATACCTATTCTTGCTGTTCCCTTTATGATTTTATCATATAAATTATCGTGCTTTATTTTTCGGAGGACTGATTTTTAAATGGATGGAAATATCTTCGGTCTTGTCAAAAAAGATTTGATTGTTATGAAAAAGCCTCTGATAATTTCAGCAACACTCATATTTCTATTTCTGGTGCTGTATTATGCGGTTATATTTCAAAATACGTTTGTAAGTCATTTGGACATTTTTTGGATTTATCTCCCAATGATTTTTGTATATATGTTTACGCCGATATTTGTAAATGCTGTTGCTTCTTCTTTTGATAATAAGGCAAAATGGAACATGGTGGAGACTTCATCTGTCGTGAGGGATAATTTGGTTACCGCCAGATATCACCTTGCTGTTTTGATTACTGCTGTAATCACTATCGCGGCATTATTTATTTTGAGTATAATCTATTTTATCAGACTAAGTCAGGGAATGTTATCTCCCGTGTTTATGTCGCCTGAGGTTCTTCTGATTTTTATGATGTCTGCATGTTTTTCTATTATATGCAGTTCGTTTTATCTTCCGCTTATGTATCTGTTCGGATTCAAAAATGATTTCAGGCAGGTCTTATCCCTGATAATCGGGATTATTGCAACGATATTTATTTTTAAATGGTGGCTGACTGCATTTCTTATGACTGCTTACGTCTCAACTTATCTTGTGGCTGTTGTTATTGTTACATTAGTTGTTTCGGTTCTTCTGATTTTTTTGTCGCATAAATTATCTTGCTTTATTTTTCGTAGGACTGATTTTTGAAAAATCAGCAATTTATTTTTTTATAATTATTTGTTCACGATTGAACAGATATTATTAAAACGGTATTTTTAATGCTATAAATATCAGAAAGCATAGAATAAAGACAATCACATATAACACAATTAGAATTAACACCGCAATTACAATTCCAAGCGCTATCTTCATAACGTCAATGAAGAAATCATGACGTTTAATTTTCTTATATTCGGCAATAATTTTATCTTCGGTGCAAATCTCGTTTTGTTCTGAATTTTCTGTCATAGACATTGTGTTTAGTTTGTTCAATTATATTTGTATTGAGCAAAAATGCGAATAGATTGAGATTGGATTATTCAATAGCCGGGTTTTGAGATTTAGACTAATTTGAAATTGTAATTTGTTGATATTTAGATGTACATCGTTAGACCGCTAAAACCACTCGCCAACAGAAAACTCAAAATCTGTATAAACAAATTTTATCAAGTCTCAAAATGATTCTGTATTTTGCTCAATGTGTTTATATATGATAATCCCCAACATTATACCGTCCGTGAAAATCTATGATTAAAAAAGACAAAATAATAATCGGAGTAATCTCAGCCGTCATTTTGGTTTTATTTACTGCTCTGCTGATACTCACAAATTTCAGTCTGCCGTCCGCAGTTTCGGCACTAATCCCCGTATGTTTACTGCTTCTGTTCCTAATACTTATGGCAGCTCTGTTTATCAGAATCTTCTCCTGTCTCGGTAAAAATAATCCGGATGATAAATGAAACTGATAATATTTACCGCAGTGATTCTTCTGATAATTTTTTCAGCAGGATGTATCTCAAACAGCGACCCTATCTTCACAATTGCAGACAAAACAACTGTCTATTCAGCAGACGACTCCGCAATAAATTTATCGGCGCTGAATATACCTCAGGGTGTAACAAAATATCAGCTTGTAACCTTTGACAATCCAATCCCTGACAGAAGCGATAAAATATTTCTTGAATGCACTCTTTTTGGAAAAAATGATACGGTCACTCTTGACAGAATGAAATATGCGTTGACTGATGAAGACATTGACTCATATGCGTTCAGCACTGAAGTAACGCGTTTTACTTTAACGGTAGATGATATGGGATGTTTTAGAGCAGTTATATCGGCAGAGGGAAAAACAGTTTGTATTGGAAGCATCGGCAAAAACGGCGCAACTCTAAACGGTAAACCCCTGTATATTGTATATGTTGAGGAAGAGCAGCCTAAACCGTTCACATTTTCATTTTGTGAAATTATATATTATATTTTCCCATCCCCTGAAACATATATAGAAATTCAGAATGTGGGCGAAGATACAAATGATTCAGAAATTGTTTACCTGACAGATGAAGATTTGAAAAGGCACTCTGTATTTTGCAAATCACTCAAAGACGGAAAAAACTGAATAAATGTATATTCCTCATATTACAGAATTCCATCAGATGGAATTTCCCGAAAAGAATGTGATGAGGTTCTGAGACTTTTCGGGGCGAAATATGTGGGACTTGATGGTAAGGTTTTCAAAATCAGCCACGGACCATTTATGTAATTATTTTTTGTATGATTTGACTGTCTACATATAATCAGACTCAACTATTGGATGTAGAAAATGAAACCTATAATACTTACCGCACTGATTCTGTTGTCAGGTCTGATTTTTTCAGCCGGCTGCATCTCACATATTCATAGATAATATTGACTTGTCTGTAAATGATTCAGAAAGAGTTTACCTTACGAAAGAGAATTTGAGCAAATGAGTTTGTCCTTTACAAAGTTCT
>JAUNXW010000106.1 GCA_030539595.1 Methanocorpusculum sp.
CATCAAAATCCTGTCCAACGAATTTTTTCACGATTGGACAAGCTCTGTCCTTCTTTGGCTTTTGAGAAAAGGAAACCGCGAACCAAATAAAAAATTTGATTGACTAAGACAAAGACTTGTGATTCGCGGTTTTATTTTTTCATAAAGCAAAAGAAGAGCCGCAAAAATCTTGCCCGGCAGATATTCTCAAAATATGTCAAACTCCGACTATCTTCGGAATCATTTGCATAGATTTAATACATATCAGCGAAAAGAGAAAGTATCTATAAACATCCGGTAAAAATCGGCGGCAATTACATACAAAAACATTGAGGCAGACTTATGAAACAAAAAATAATTATCACAACCGTAATTATCCTGATAATTGCCGCAGTAATTTTTTCTGCGGGCTGTATTAACTCAAAACCGACATACAAAGCAGGATTTGACACAGCCCACTCACCTTACACATGGACTGACGTAAACGATAAAAAAACAGGGCTTGACTATGAAGCTCTGATGTGGATTGCTCAAAATCAGGGCTTCAATGTAGAATTTGTCGACGTCCCCATTTCAGACTTCAATAAATATCTCGAAGACGGCTCAATCGATATGTTCTACTCAGGCGTCACCGTAACCGACGCAAGAAAGAAACTCGCAGACTATACAATTGACTATCTTGACTCAAACCTCATTGCAATTGCTAAAAAAGGCAGCGGAGTAACTATAAATGATGTCTTATCCGGCAATGTCAAAGTCTCGGGACTTACAGGCAGTGTCGGTCTAAAATGGTTTGAAAATCTCGTCGGCTCTGAAAAATATCAGAAAATGATTGATAACAAGGAAATAATTACCAGAATTACCTTCCAGGGCGCTCTTCAGGATGTGGAAATAGGAGTTGCCGACGTTGCTATCACAAATGACGTCACAGCAGAAACTCATTTAAAAGAACGTCCGCATCTAATGTGCATAGGTATTCTTGAAAAAGACACCTCAAAAGCCGTCGCAGTAAAAAAAGGAAACACCGAACTTCTGAATATAATGAACGCAGGTCTTGAAAACCTCAAAGCATCGAAACAGTGGAGCGAACTTCTGCACAAATATGAAATTCCCGCCAAACAAAGCGTCTACAAAGTAGGAATTGACGATACCCACAGCCCGTATTCATATAAAGATGAAAACGGCAATCTGATAGGATTTGATGTTGAAGCAATTCAATGGATTGCAGACAAATACGGATTTGAAATTGAATTTGTCAATCTCCCGTGGACAAAAATCATCAGCGCCGTAGCAGACGGCACAGTTGATATGTCATACACAGGAATTACAATAACAAAGGACAGAGAAAAGAAAGTTACATTCTCTGAACCGTGCTACAGCGTAGGAATGGCAGTTGCAAAACTGAAATCCAACCCTGTAACCATGCTTGATTTCACCGGACAAAAAGCAGTCATAGGTGTCAAGGGCGGTACTACCCCTGAGGAATGGATTCAGTCATATTTCGGTAAAAGCGAATATGAGGAAATGATTTCTGACGGCAGAATAACTCTTTATGACACAACACCCGATGTAATCAAGGCTCTTGAATCCGGTGCTGTGGACGTAATTGTTATGACCGACTTAACCATGAACACCCAGATTAAAGACAAAAGTAATATCGAACTTATGCAGACCTACGGCGGTGTTGAAGAACTCGGAGTTGCTTTCGGTAACGGAAATATCGCTTTGCAGTATATAATAAACGACGGCCTGAAAGCTTTGAAGAGTTCCGGCAAATACGATGAACTTCAAAACAAATACGATATGCTCTGAGGATTAATTTATGAGCCGCAGACGCAGCACCTCAACAATAAAAAGCAAATCGAACGCAAAACTGTATATTTTCGCAATAGGACTTGTAGCAGTTGTTGTTGCAGTCGGAGGGGCTTTTGCTGTTTATGCAACCGGACAGGAACTTAACAATATCGGAGCAGATTCTGGTGTGGGTGTCATGGCTTCCGTTTCGGGTAACGACCTTATTATTAAACTCATAGACGGAGGCAGGCTGTCTTTACTCAGGGGAATTAAGATAACGATATCCGGAGTTTCACTCAGCGATGATTATTCGTATTCAGATATCGGAAGCGGTCAGTCCGAGGTTTTGTTTAAAGATGTTGCATACGGTATAATCGGTTCAAAAGGTGTTGTCGTCAAAGGATTCTTTAATGACGGAAAAACAGCCGCCCTGCTTGCTTCAAATGTTTATTTCGGATAAACGATTAAAAAAAATTATTCTTTTTTCCACCAGACATGAACTGTTGCGGTTGAACTCGGAACAGCATAACCGTTCTCAACTTTTACTATTTTGTCTTTCAGATAATTTCTGATAATCTCTTTTTGTTTTTCCGAAGTAACATCCATCCTTGTCCAATAGTCCGAATAAAGAGATTCAAGCGAGGGGTAAGCCTGACTTTTCTTTCTTTTTTCTATTGTGAGATTTGCATAAATTCCCATCTGATAAAGAACGTTCCATAAAATATCAGCTGTAGGCTCGTAACAATATTCTTCACCGTGAAGAAGAGGCCAGAGTTCAATATTGCCTCTGGAAAGAGACGGCGGAGTTAAAAACCAGAAAATATGAACCTCTTTGTCTGCACAGGCGTCCATTTTGGCGAGATTATTTTTTATGTCCCCTATCATGAGCGACAGCGAAGAAATCACATAGTCATGTTTTCCGACAATATCTGCGGATACGTCTTCCCACTTGGAACGTATTTCAGATATCTCATGCGCACCTGTTTTCTTTCTGTAAGTTTCCATTGCAGCACCCATCGGCTCTGACGGCTCAACCGTTGTGACTTTACATCCGTTAAGAGAAAGAGGAACGGCAAGAGTTCCCGGGCCTGCACCGATATCAAGAACGGTTGAGCCTGAGGGAATATTCATAGACTTCAGCTGGTTTTCGATTCGTCCCCTGTCGTCGTGCATGAGCCTGTCAACAAAGCGGTCAACGTTTTCCTGTTTTTTCCAGAAGTTATCTCCGCCGTCAGATGCTTTTGCCTTCTGCTTTCCTGAGCGGATAATCATATCGTCCCATATTTTTGCGAAGTCAATCTCAATCATATTTTATAATTATATTTACGCAGATATAAATTAGATTTTGTAAGCCGTGATTAAGTTAATTGCATGTGTTTACCAAACGCGTCCGTCCAATATCGGATTCTGTGATATAAATTAATCCGCGGATAATTGTTTTCGTGGGACTTTTGTGATTTTCGGTGTCTCGCTAAATAAAACCCGGAAAGGATGTACAACAATCTCAACATCAAACTTTGTCCAACAGATTCACATAACGATTGGACAGACGCGGTCTATGAGCACATTTCGAAAAATACTTTAACCATATTGATGTATATTAACTCATTAAGAGGCATTAATGACCGAATCAGGACAGGACAAAAACAGTGATGTAATTTTGTCGCAGGATACTTCCGTAGATCCGATAATATCTTCTGAGGAGCTTTCGCTGTTAAGAAAGACGAATATTGCACTGGAAAGCCGTAATTACGAATTAAGGGAAAATCTGCGCCAGCTCAGACTTCAATATCAGGCATCCGAATCGGAGCGCGAGCAATACAAGCGTGAAATCAGAAAAGTCAAATCCGAACTCGAACAGTATAAAACACCCCCACTTGTAATAGGAACAATAGAATCAATATATTCAAGCGGCAAAGTCGTCGTAAGAAGCACAACAGGTCCGCAGTTTCTCTCAAAAGTCAGCGAACACATAAATTTTGATGAAATTGAGGTCGGAAACCTCTGCGCTCTTCACCCGCAGTCATTTGTCGTTGTCGAAATCCTGCCCGACAAACACGACGCAGCTGTAACCGCTATGGAAGTTGAAGAAGCCCCGCAGATAAATTACGCAGATATCGGCGGTCTTGACCATCAGATAAAACTTCTTCGCGAATCGGTCGAGCTTCCGCTCAAAAAACCCGAACTGTTTGAAAAAGTCGGAATTGAACCCCCAAAAGGTGTTCTTCTCTTCGGACCGCCGGGAACAGGAAAGACACTTCTTGCAAAAGCTGTGGCTCATGAAACAAACGCCAGATTTATCCGTGTCGTCGGTTCGGAACTCGTTCAGAAATATATCGGTGAGGGAGCGAGACTTGTGCGTGAACTCTTTGCTATGGCAAGAGAGAAAGCCCCGTCAATTATTTTTATCGATGAAATCGATGCGGTCGGTTCGATGAGAAGCGCAGAAGCATACTCCGCTGGAGACCACGAAGTCAACAGAACACTTATGCAGCTTTTATCGGAACTTGACGGATTCAACACACGCGGCAACGTAAAAATAATCGCCGCAACCAACCGCATGGATATTCTGGATAAAGCACTGCTCAGACCGGGACGGTTTGACAGAATCGTTGAGTTCCCTCTTCCGGGAGAAAACGAGAGGCTCACCATTTTAAAAATTCACACGAAAAAAATGCACCTCTACAAATCCGTATCTCTTGAAACCGTTGCACACGAGACAGACGGTATGAACGGCTCGGAACTCATGGCAATTTCAGTTGAAGCCGGTATGAACGCCATAAGACACAACCGCTCAAAAGTAAGCAGCGAGGATTTCAAAGAAGCCGTTGCCTCCGTTAAAAACGGTCGCGGTGCTGCCGCTGCGGAAATCAAAGACGATAATATGTTTGTCTGAAACCCGCTCCCTATGAGAATCATCATATTGTCTTAAGCACATATATGTATAGACAAAATGTATCTAAAGATTCATAAAATATCAGGCTCTGAGTCCGTAACCGCTGTCTGCGACGCAGAGTTAATCGGCAGAACACTTACAAGCGAGTTCTGCGACATAACAATAGACGAGTCTTTCTACGGAAACGAACTCGCCACAGAAGAAGAAGTCATCAAAGCTCTTCACAACTCAGTCAACGCAAATATCATCGGAAAAAAAGTCTGCGAAATTGCCGTCAATGAAGGCTTAATCGACAAAGAATGCTGCATAATAATCGAGGGAATACCTCACGCACAAATATACGGTGTCTGAATGAGCTTAACACAAGGATTCTGTCCCAAATGCGGAACTCCAACTGATTCTGGAGGACTTTGCGGAAACTGTCTCATAAAAGATATGACACCGATTGAAATAGCACCGCGCGTAGAATGCATTCTCTGTCCGACATGCGGCTCAATAAAAACAAACGGCATGTGGTCTGACTCGGCTGTCGACAAAGAAGAAATGGGATACAGCCTCGTAAACGCCGCAATCAAAATTCACAAGGATGTCAAAAATATTCAGAAATCAATAGACATCGTTGAAATCAGTTCAAACCGCTCACAGGCAAACGTCCTCGTAATGGGAAACATCTACGGAGTAGACATAGAAGCATCGCAGAAAGTAAAAATCGTATGGGCTCGCGAACAGTGCGACAGATGCTCAAGAATTGCCGGCAGTTACTACGAAGGAGTAATTCAGGTAAGAGCCACCGGCAGAAAACCCACTCAGTTCGAACTCCACAGAGCAGCTGTTATTGCATATCAAATAGAAGACGACATGCAGAAATCAGGCGACAGACTTTCCTTTGTCTCAGACATCGACGAAACCAAAGACGGTATCGACATAACATTCAGCTCTCAGGCAATAGGTGCGGCAATTTCACATGACATAATCGGAGCACTCGGCGGAACTGTAACAACACATCCCAAACTCGTCGGAGAAAAAGCAGGAGTAAGAATTTACCGTGTGACTTATTCAATGAGACTGCCGAGATTTTCAAGAGGCGACATCATAAAACACGATGGCGAATATTTCCAGATTCTGAGACAGACGAAGGAGACCTTATTTGTAAAAGATTTGAAGTCCGGGCTTTCACGCTCGTTCAGAGAAAATGTTGACGACCCGCTTCTTGGAAATATACGCACGGCTGAATCTGCGACAGTTATTTACAAGGATTCCGGGCTTGTAGGAATTTTGGAAAAGAATGA
>JAUNXW010000237.1 GCA_030539595.1 Methanocorpusculum sp.
TGAACTCACTCAGCGGAGCAAGACCGAATGGCTTGCGTTGATAGTGGGTGCGTTTCGTTACACCACAAACATCAACAGATTATAATTTCAAATTAATTTAAACATCATAATAAACAGTATTGTTGATTTTGTATTGGCAAGACAGACAAAAAAAAGATTATAAAAATTCTTTTCCGCCCATATACGGACGAAGCACTTTCGGAATTTCAACCTGACCATCTTCAGTCTGATAATTTTCCAAGATACAGCGAAGGGCACGTGAGGTTGCAACCGCTGTTGAGTTAAGAGTGTGAAGCCATCTCTTAGTCTCAAAGTCGTGCGGGTCGCGAACTCTTATGTTAAGTCTGACAGACTGATACGCGGTGCAGTTCGAACACGAAACAACCTCACGATATTCGTTATCTCTGGGCATCCACGCTTCAATATCATATTTTTTCGCGGCTACCGTTCCTATATCTCCTGTGCAGATATTTACAACGTGATAAGGAAGACCTAACTTAGTAAAAATCTCTTCCGCATTTGCTAAAAGCTCCTCATGGAATTTCCATGAATCCTCAGGCATACAATAAATGAACTGCTCAATCTTCGTGAATTGGTGAACACGGAAAAGACCTCTTGAGTCAAGACCGTGTGCACCGATTTCTCTTCTGAAACACGGAGAAATACCAACCATCTTAAGCGGCAGATCTTTTTCCTCAAAGATTTCATCCTGATACATAGCAGCCATAGGGTGTTCTGCTGTCGCTATCAAATATTCATCGTCGCCGTCTATTTTGTACATGACTTTTTCAAAATCTGCAAGGTCTGTAACCTCTTCGTAAGACTTGCGGTTAATCATGTATGGGGGGATTATAGGGGTGTAGCCTTTTGCGGTGATTGTATCGAGCGCAAATCTCTGAAGTGCCAAGTCAAGCATTGCAAGATTTCCTTTAAGGATGTAGAAGCCCGAGCCCGAGATTTTTGTAGCACGCTCAAAGTCTGCCCAGCCTTTCTCTGCGGCAAGTTCTCCGTGATTCTTTAATTCAAAATCAAATTTGCGCGGTGTTCCAACAGTCTTGACAACAACATTTTCCGTATCATCTTTTCCGTATGGGACACTTTCGTGTAGAATATTTGGCAGGCGCATCAGATAATAGTGAATTGTCTCTTCGGCTTTCTCCATTATCTCGTCGTTTTCCTTAATCTTTGCAGGAAGAGACTTAGCTTCCGCAAAAAGCGGTGAAGGATCTTTTCCTTCTTTTTTCGCGGTGTTGATGTCTTTTGCAATCTGATTTCTTCTTGCGCGGAGTTCATTGTTTTTAACTGTAAGCTCGCGCTTAAGTTTATCCTGCTCAAGAACTGTGTCTACCCAGGCAAGTTTTTCCGTATCGTGACGTTTTTCCAAATCAGCCCTTACTACCTCAGGAGCGGCTCTTACAAATTTTATATCGAGCATAATTGTCTTAGTATATATGAGCCGATAGATGATGAGTGTTTCTTTTATAGGGCATGTATAAATTTTCTAAGCAGAAACAGACTCGTTATTTTCGGCTTCATCTGCC
>JAUNXW010000238.1 GCA_030539595.1 Methanocorpusculum sp.
TATTGTGTCTCCCGAAATCAAAACCCCGTCGGCTTTTCTGAATAAACAGATGCCTCCTTTCGTGTGTCCGGGGGTGTGATAGACTTGAAAATCTTCAACCATATCTCCGTCTCTTAAAATCGAAGCAGGATAGCAGGAGGCTTTTCTTGAAAAATGCGCAGAAAGCGAAAGAGACTCATCCGATAAGAAAGGCAGGTCAAATTCTCCTATGTAAACATCAGCCCCGCATAATTTCGAAAGAGATACGAGATTTGCGAAATGGTCAAAGTGACCGTGAGTTAAAACTATTGTGTCTATTTGGTTTTTATAAGGCTCGATTTTATCGACAGAAACTGAGGCATCTATCAGAATATTTCCGATAATATACGAATTTGCTTCCCATGCACGACCTTTTATCCATATCGGTTTTTCCATGAGGATAGTTTAGATGTGATTATATAACACTCTTTCGGGAAGTTTTGTCTAAGTCATGGAATTTGTCTAACGGATTCACATAATTATTGGACAGCCTCATTTTTCAACCTCTTTACAGTAAGATTAATATCTTTTCTCAACTTATAACACTTAGTTAACGATGACTGCGGTAAATAAAACAAAATGCCTGATATGCGGTGAAGAGCTTATTCAGGGACTTGAACCGAGAGAATACAGATGCGACTTATGCGGAAAAATATTCATATCAAGCAATTTATGTAAAAACGGTCATCACATATGCAGTACATGCGCAATAAAAGAATTCTACGATGCAACAAAATCAGTCTGCATCAAGACAAAATCCAAAAACCCAATAGGAATTGCTGAACAGATAATGAGCTACCCGAATTTTACTTACTTCGGGTGCAAACATTATATTGTAGCTCCAATGGCACTTTTTACCGCATACAAAAACAGCGGCGGAGTTTCAGATTTTGAAAAATCACTTGAAATAATAAAAAATGCTGCAATGTCGTCACACACTTCGCTTTGTAATATCGGTGGAGTTTGCGGTATACCAATCTCTACCGGAAAATCATTGTTTGCCTCAAGCCTTGAAACTATTGATAAAGAAAGACTGAAGGTCATTTCAAGCAAATTATCGGTTTATTGTATGCATGCAATTACAGACCCTGAGTATCTTGGTTCTGCTGACTGCTGTAAAAGAAATATTTACATTTCATTGATTGCGGGTACAAAATTCATCAGAGATTATCTCTGGATTGACCTTGAACTGCCGAATGTTGTAAAATGCAGTTACTGCGAAAATAATCCGCGGTGTAATAAAGAACTATGCAGGCTCTATCTGGGTAAAAACCTTATAGATTACTGCTGATTTTTTTAGACTAAATCTTACGGCTGCAAAATACCGAATTTTGATTTTGAAATTTATATGACATCCTCTCATTAAGTCTGTCCAATAGTTGAATCCGATATTGAAATTGATTTGAGAGAGAGTGTCTTGTTGAGATTGTGGCATTTTTTGTTACACCGCGAAACGCCCCCACTATCAACGCAAGCCCTTCGGTCTTGCTCCGCTGAGTGAGTTCACTTCGTTCACTCACCG
>JAUNXW010000107.1 GCA_030539595.1 Methanocorpusculum sp.
AGTGAGTTCACTTTGTTCACTAACCGCAACAGAAAACTTAGACTAAATCGTGTCCAACAAATTCACATAACAATTGTATAAACTCACTAATTTGTGTACCCAATGGAATTGTTTTTAGTATGTTAAACACGTATAATATTAACAGTATTAATAATGAGACTAATCATCAACCAATTAAGATGCAAAGGCTGCAATATGTGCACAAAAGTCTGTCCTTACGGCATCTTCACCGAAGGGAAAAAACCGGGTCCCAGAGGATACGTGATACCCGTACTTGACAGACCCGAAAGATGTACAAACTGCCGATTGCAGAAAATGTATCAGCGTCAGCTTTGCGGAATGTGCCAAACAATTTGTCCCGACCAGGCAATCTCATGGATTGATGAGAAAAAATTCGAACCTCACAAAGTGGTGATTGAATATTGACCGATAAAACAGAGTTCTACAACGGAAACACAGCCTGCGCTGAAGGAGCTATTGCCGCAGGGTGCAGATTTTTTGCAGGATACCCCATAACACCTTCGACGGAAATAGCAGAGCGCATGGCTCTTCGCATGCCAAAAATAAACGGGAACTTCATCCAGATGGAAGATGAACTCGCGAGTATGGCAGCAATCATCGGAGCTTCATGGGCTGGTGCGCGTTCAATGACGGCAACCTCCGGTCCCGGATTTTCTCTGATGATGGAAAATATAGGATATGCAGCAATGACCGAAACCCCTTGTGTTGTCGTAAACGTTCAAAGAGGGGGACCTTCAACAGGTCAGCCGACTATGGCAGCTCAGGGAGACATGCTTCAGGCAAGATACGGTTCTCACGGAGATTACTCAATAATCGCACTCGCGCCTTCATCTGTTCAGGAAATGTTTGACTTAACGGTTAAAGCCTTCAACCTCGCGGATAAATTCAGAACGCCGGTATTTTTAATGGCTGATGAAACCATAGGACACATGCGTGAAAAAGTCACACTTCACGAAAACGTGGAAATAATTCCACGTCGTGAATTAACTGAAGGAGAACTCCCCTGCGCACCTGATGAAAATGGAATTTGCGGGTTTGGAACTTTCGGAAACGGTCACAATATACATATAACAGGACTTACCCATAACGAAAAAGGATACCCGGCAACAGACTCAGCAGAACTGCATGAAAGAATGGTTAGACGTCAGGTCGATAAAATAGAAAAACACAGAGCCGAACTCACAGACGTTGACATAATCAACCCTGACGCAGAAACAGTATTTGTTTCATACGGAGCGCCCACAAGAACAGTTCGTCAGCTTATGGCAGATATGCCTGATAAATTCGGTCACATGAATATGAGAATAGTCTGGCCTTTCCCGGACGCAGAGCTTGAGAAATTCAAAAACGTAAAAACGTTCATCGTTCCCGAAATGAATCTCGGTCAAATGGCAAAAGAACTTCGTCAGTACACGAATGTTCCCATTGTCACAGCCGCAAAATTGGGAGGAGCGCTTCACACAACCGAAGAACTTCTGAAAGCTGTCTCTGCTGCAGAAACCGCAAAAAAGCCCGTGACGGAGGTAAGATTATGACGCTTGAAGACTGGTACAGACAGGACAGGCTTCCTCATATTTACTGTGCGGGCTGTGGTAACGGAACAATTCTTAACTGCACACTTCGCGCAGTCGATAAACTCGGATACAAAATCGAAGAGACTACATTTGTCTCGGGAATCGGCTGTTCATCAAGAGCCGGAGGATACACATCTGCAGATTCGCTTCACACAACTCACGGAAGAGCAATTGCTTTTGCAACAGGAGTTAAACTTGTCAAGCCCAAGCAGCACGTGATTGTTTTCACAGGAGACGGAGACTGCTCGGCAATCGGCGGAAACCACTTTATTCACGCGTGCAGAAGAAATATTGATATAACCGTCATCTGCATGAACAACAACATCTACGGAATGACCGGCGGTCAGGGAAGTCCCTGCACACCGTGCGGGGCAATAACAACAACAACCCCTTACGGTATGAAAGAACAGCCTTTTGATTTGTGCAATCTGGCAATTGCCGCGGGAGCAAATTATGTTGCACGCTGGACTTCTTTCCACGTGAAAGAACTGACGGAAGCAATTGTCAAAGGGCTTGACGTTCCCGGATTTTCGTTCATTGAAGTAGCAACACAGTGCCCGACATCATTTGGAAGCAAGAACAAGATGAAGCAGGTAACGCAGTTCATCGACATGTTCAAAAATTCAGCGGTTCTCAAAGTCAAAGCCGACAGAGACGCGGCGGCAGGAAAACCTCTTGAAAAAGGAAAATTCGTTGTCGGTGAACTCATGCTCAGAAATAATCCGACGCTTGGAACGGAGGTAAAACAATGAAGACTGAGATAAGATTTTCAGGTCTCGGCGGTCAGGGAATTATCACAGCCGCTGTGATTTTGGGAAGAGCCGCAGCTCTTTACGCTGGCAAACATGTTGTTCAGACTCAGAGTTACGGACCTGAAGCAAGAGGTGGAGCATCCGCTTCTGCTGTAATCATTTCGGATGAACCCATCTATTACCCTAAGGTCACAAACCCTGACATTTATGCAATTATGTCTGAGGAGGCTTACAAAAAGTACGGGTCGTCAGCTCCTTCGGACGCATTAATGCTTATTGACCCGGGTTTTGTTTCAAGCCGCCCAAGCTGCAAGTATTATGAAGTTCCGGCAACCGCTTCTGCTAAGGAAAAGCTCGGCAAGACTGTCTTTGCAAACGTTGTGATGCTTGGGGGAATTCTTGAAGCGACCAAAGTCGTAAGCTATGAAGCCCTTGAAAAAGCTGTTCTCGACAGTGTGCCCAAAGGAACAGAAGAAGCGAACAAGAAAGCACTTGAAATCGGAAGAGAGATTATTAGGAGTCAACAAAAATGAAATTCCGTGAATACGAAGCCAAACAGATATTCAAAGATGCGGGTATACCCGTTGCAAAAAGCAGACTGATTACAAAACCAGAAGAAGCAAAAGACGCCTGCGCTGCAGACAAAGTTGTCTTAAAAGCACAGGTCGATGTCGGTGGAAGAGGAAAAGCAGGCGGAATTCTTCCCGCAGACAAAAATAATATAGAATCGGTCGCACGCGAACTCTTCGCGAAAAAAATAAAAGGTCTCGCGGTTGAAAAAATTCTGGTTGAAGAGGCTCTTGACATCTCGCACGAATATTATCTGAGCATTACAATTGACCGCTCTGCAAAGCGTCCGGTAATTCTTTTCTCAAGCGAAGGGGGAGTTGAAATTGAAACTCTCGCAAGAGAAAGACCTGAGGCTCTCACAAGAGTTAATGTTGACCCGTGCTTTGAAAAACTTCCGGATTTCATTGTAAGAGATGTCATCGGAAACGCACCGAAGGAACTCGGTTCGGTCGTTAAAAAACTCTATGAAGTTTTTGTAACCAAAGACGCTGTCCTTGCTGAAATCAACCCGCTTGTTATGACCCCTTCAGGTGTTTTTGCAGCAGACGGCAAAATAATTCTTGATGACAATTCACTTACCCGTCAGGGAATTTCAGAAAACCGAGACTTAACGGAACGCGAAAAAGAAGCCGAGAAACATGGATTTTCTTACGTTGAGCTTGACGGTTCAATCGGCGTTATCGGAAACGGTGCGGGACTGACAATGGCAACACTCGATATCATCGCACACTACAACGGCAAACCCGCAAACTTCCTTGATGTAGGTGGAGGAGCTGATGCAGAGCGTGTAACTCATGCGGTAAGACTTGTTGCGTCAATGCCCGACGTGAAAGTAATCGTTGTGAATTTACTCGGGGGAATTACACGCTGCGACGAAGTAGCCAAAGGAATTATTGCAGCAGGCGTTTCTCAGGATGTAATTGTCAGAATTGCGGGAACCAATGAAGCCGAAGGCAAAGTTCTTCTCGAAGCTAAGGGATACAAAATGACCAAGACTATGGATGAAGCTATCAAAGCCGCTGTGGAGGTCTGCGCATGATTTATGCCGATAAAAACACAGGCGTTCTTGTTCAGGGCGCAACAGGTTCTCAAGGGAGATTCCACATCAATCTGATGAACGAATACGCAAAGAAAGTAGGTGGTAAAGGAGTAATTGCCGGAATGACGCCAGGGAAAGGAGGTCAGGAGGTTTTTGGAGTTCCGGTTTACAACACGGTTCGCGATGCCTGCGCAAATCACGATATAGGAGCAACAGTTATTTTTGTTCCCGGAGGCGGTTGCGGTGATGCGATTATGGAAGCGGCGGATTCGGGTATTCCGACAATTGTGACAATCACGGAGCACATCCCTGTTCATGACGTGATGAAAGCAATTGCATATGCGGATAAATGCGGTTCAAAAGTTATTGGTCCAAACTGTCCGGGTATGATGATTCCGGAAGAATGTAAACTTGGAATAATTCCCGCAAACCTTTGTAAAAAAGGTGACATCGGTGTGGTTTCAAGAAGCGGAACACTCACCTATCAGGTTATTTCAGAACTTACCGAGTCAGGTTTCGGTCAGTCGGGAATTGTTGGAATAGGCGGAGACGCTGTTATAGGTCAGACTTTTTCAGAAGTCATCGACGAATTCGATGAAGACAAACACACTAAAGCGGTTGTATTAATCGGTGAGGTCGGCGGAAATCTTGAGTTTGAAGGAGCGAAGCACGCAATTTCTCTTGGACTTCCTGTGGTTTCATACATCGCGGGAGTTTCAGCACCCAAAGAAAAACGCATGGGACACGCGGGAGCTATTGTTGAAGGAGGAGAAGGAGATGCGGCTTCCAAAATCGAAAGGCTGAAAAGTCTTGGAATACCTGTTGCAACCCGCCCGTCGCAGATACCGGAACTTGTTAAAGAGGTCTTATGATTAACAAGAAAAACAGAATTATGCTTCAGTCGGCAGACAAACTCGCGAAAGAAGTCAACGCTCTTGCTATAATTTCATTCGTTCCGAAACAGCCCAATCTCAAACTTGAAACGCCCGCAATTCATGTTTGTGATATTCAGCCGGAAATTCTGCGCGACGAATCAATGATTTCTCTTGTTGACTACTGTTCGAATCAGGTGATGGATGCTGTTCTTCAGTACAGAATTCTGACAAAAACCGACAGCGGAAATGTTGTTGCGGTTTTTCCCAATGCACTATTAATTTATGATATAGAAAACACCGATACGGAGTTTTCAGCAAAAGACTTTGCAGATATTGCAGACCCTGATGCAACTCATGCAATTCTTTCAATTGCTCTTGAAGTTGCTCACGACGGGCGCGAAGGACGCGCGGTTGGAACTGCGTTTATCATTGGAGATATTGATGAACTCAAACGCTGGTCTCATCAGGGTGTGATTAACCCGTATGAAGGTCATCCTGAGTCTGTAAGGGATATCAAAATGAAAGAAAACTGGGAGAGCGTGAAAGAGTTTGCACAGCTCGACGGGGTTTTCATTATAGACAAAAACGGAATTATCGGAGCTTCGGGAAGATATCTTGATGCTGACGGACGTGATGTGTGTCTTCAAAGCGGTCTTGGAGGAAGACATCTTGCAACAGCTGCAATTACAAAAGTAACTCCGTCAATTGGAATTGTTGTTTCAGAGTCCGGTGGAGTAATCAGAGTGTTTGTCAGCGGAAAAGTTGTTGCTCAGATTAGAACCGATCTGAGACTTAGTATGTGAGAGTTTCAATTATTTTTTTTTTCGGTGTCTTGTTATATTATTTCAAGAGTTGATTGCTTTTATATTTTTTTGCTTGAATATTTTTTCGTGTAAGTTGGTTTGTTACGGTGCGGGTTTATTTCGCTGTATCACGAAAACAACACGAAAATACGTGAAAAGCACGAAAGGGTTGCCATTTTTTATTCTTCATTTTTTTGAATTGCTGTTGTGCATCGCTAATTTTTTTATTGATT
>JAUNXW010000108.1 GCA_030539595.1 Methanocorpusculum sp.
ACGTGATGTTCAGATTATTCATCATACCAAATATCATACCAATTTTTGTGATGATGATTTGTGACAACGTGATGTTCAAATTATTCATCATGGCAAACATCATACCTATTTTGTGATTATGACTTTTAATTTGAATACTTTTCAGCTCCAAGTTTTTCTGCTTAAGTCAATCTGTGTACTTTCAATCCGCTCCATTATTTCACAAACAGCATCACGCACGCACACCATAGCACCTCTGCAAAAAGTGTTACAGGCATCTAAGCAGAACTCAGAATACATTACATACACTATTTGTCATCTGACACTAAAAAAAGATGTTCTTTGATGTCCGCAAAGTTTCCATCAAAATATATCCTCAGTTGATGACCTTATTAAAACAATGACAAAGAAAGAGCGGAAAGATTCTCAGACCACTGTAAAAATGTCTCCCACACTGCGCAGTAGAATAGATGAAGCTGCAGAAAATCTCGGCATCTCATCAATGGAATATATCCGCAGAGCCTGTGAAGAGAAACTTGGTCATGAAGGAGATAAAACACAGAATGAAGAAATCAGAAAAATAGTACTGGAAATTTTGGAAGAAATGGGGATATCATATCAAAGATAACCCCCACTGCTTTTACATATTATATCAGCAAATAAAAATTGACTTGCAGCAATTGTCACTGTCAAATTGTTATCTTAAAAACATGATAATGAATTCTGCTCTAAATATGCTGATTAAAAGTTAGAAAAGATTTGATGTCAATGATATGGGAGTTACGCAGTCGCCTATTATGAATTTATGGAATAGCAGATTCTCTTCGTGCCTCGCCACAAAATTCAGAGGAACAACAGTACAACAATCTCATCATCTAAATCTTGTCCAACGGATTTTTTCACGATTGGACAAGCTCTTAATTACATAAATCCCAATAGATTATGTTTATAATACATTGGGGCAATATAATTTTTAAATTAATATACATAGGTATCATTATGTTTGAAC
This sequence comes from Methanocorpusculum sp., assembly GCA_030539595.1. Lineage (GTDB taxonomy): Archaea > Halobacteriota > Methanomicrobia > Methanomicrobiales > Methanocorpusculaceae > Methanocorpusculum. Next base: position 989 of record JAUNXW010000108.1, read on the forward strand.
AAAGAATATTTGAAGTTGAATTCAAAACTGCCTTAACCGAAGAGCTCAAGCGAAGAGGGATGAATGTAAGCCAACTTGCAGAACTTACCGGAATTCCAACAGTCACCCTCTACAAAATAATTTCAGGTGCACGCGACCCGCGTTTATCAACCGTTACAAAAATAGTAAATGTCTTTTCCCCCCGCACAGAAAAATTCATTGCGCTTATTGCCGCAAAATTTCTGCTTGACGAAGTTGAAGGCTCACGCGTTAACGTGAACGGGACTGACTACAGAATAAAAGGGTACAGCGCAAGTTCTCTTGAAGACTGCATAGTTGCCGCAACCCGCGCGAGAAATGAAGGAGCTGCCGGAGTAATCTGTGCTCCTATTGTTGCCTCGCTTGTTGAAAGAGTTGTAGATGTTCCTGTTGCCATAATGAAGCCTGAAATGAATGCTGTCTATGTAGCCGCAGACTCAATAGCAAAGAGACTTTAATTTTTATTTTTTATAATGTCGCACCTGAATTTTCAACAGGCGCACGATAAGAAGACGGATATCCGCTTGCAGCAAGAATCTCATCAGGACTGACCGACGCACCAAGCGACGCACATTTGCTTACAACCGATACAAACGAATCGGGAAGCTGCATACCGTACAAAAAGCTCGTCTGAACAGCAGGCAGATTTGACATCGCATATTTTCTGACACTGCCGCGGTCAACTTCAATTCCGAGAGCCTTCATAATATCTGCAGTATGCGAATAGGAATATATTTTTGATAGAGAAACAGCGAGGTCAATAATCACCGAACCCACTCTTGTATCCGGATAAAACGGCTCGTCCGCATAAACAAGTGCACCGCATTCTTTACATCTGTATCTGCCAACCCTTACTGTAATTTTCTTTTCGCCTTCGGGCGTAATCAGCGTGGCAAATATTTTTTCCTTAGTGTCGTGTGGAACAGTTTTTCCTCCGCAGTGAGGGCAGTCTTTTTTATTTTTGAAAACTTTGCCGTTCATCAAAGGCAGACCGATAGAAATCATCCCGACAAGCATTGATGGAATTTTTACGGGGCGTCTGGACATGTTAATATTAGTGGGTTCTTCAATTTAAAAAATCAATCTCTTATAACTAAAGAGAATTCACAAACTCTAAACCCTTCTGCTTTATTACCATAGAGATAAATATCAAAAGTCTATGTCTGTTCAGGTTACCGGAGTCAAAAATATTCCCCTGATTAAAAAGGGAGACAACTTAGCTGAAATCATCTGTAAAAACACAGAATTTGCCGACGGAGACATAATCTGCGTCGCGTCAACCGTTGTATCCAAAGCAAAAGGATACACCAAAGCCCTCGCAAGCATTACGCCTTCAGAGGATGCTTACCGCATTTCAAAAATGACGAAAGAAGACCCAAGATTTCTTCAGGGCATCTTAGACACCTCAAAAGAAGTAATCATTGAGTATCCGTTTATACTCTCCGAAGTTCCCTGCGGTCACGTAGGTGTGCGCGCGGGTGTTGACAACAGCAACATCGAAGGAGAAAATATTATTCTTCTGCCCAAAGACCCTTCGGCAGAAGCAAATGACATCAGAGACGGCATCAAAAAAATCTGCGGCGAAGATGTTGGAGTAATAGTCACCGACACATGCGGCAGAGCTTTCAGAAGAGGTCAGTGCGGAACTGCAATCGGCTGGGCTGGAATGTCTGCAATCCGCGACTTCCGCGGAGACCATGATTTATTCGGACTTGAACTTCATATCACCGAAGAAGCCGTTGTCGATGAAATCGCAGCATTTTCAAACTTCATCATGGGCGAAAGCAACAACGGTATCCCGGTTGTAAAATTCTCCGGCTGTGAAAAGTGGAAGGGGCACGACTCGCTTTACTTCACAAAAGAAGAAGACTTCATAAGAAAAGCCCTGCACAAATGAAGATAATACTTGCCGCAGACTTAAAAGACGGACTGGTTGTTCACGGCAAATCAGGAAATCGCGAGGAATACAAGCCGCTGAACTGGGGTCTGTCGCCAACTGCCGAGCCTATATCATATGTTTCGTATTTGAAACCTAAATATCTCTACGCAGCAGACCTCGACAGAATTGAAATGTGCGGTGACCACACCGAAACAATTCTGAAACTTGCCGATAAAGTCTCGCAGTTATACGTCGACAGAGGAATATCAATTCCAGAAGAATATCTTCCAAAGCCGATAGTAAATATTGTAGGAACAGAAACCGCGGATTCTCTTGATGAATTTTTTGGCGGGCTCTTAAGTGTTGATGTTAAAGATGGCAAAGTTATTCCAAACGGCGAAGATGTAACAGAGTTTTTGAAATCATCAAATAAATATTCATTCGACGGCATCCTAATACTAAATATATCATCAGTTGGAACTTCTGCGGGAGTTGATGAAAAATATCTTACCTCGCTTCGCGGTGCAACAAAAAAACCTCTGTTCTACGGAGGCGGAGTAAGTTCACTTTCAGACCTTGACCTGCTTTGCAGAACAGGATTTGACGGGGCTGTAGTCTCAACAGCCGTGCATCTTGGAAGAATTCCGCTGAATATAATTCAGGAGGGAGAATATTGCTGATTACACTCGAAGGAATTGACGGCTCAGGCAAATCAACATTATACAAAGGTCTTACCGAAAGGCTTGCTGATTTAAACATTGTATTTACAAGAGAACCCGGTTGTCCGCACATTGGAGATGCTGTCAGAAGAGCAATTTCAGAAAACTCAGACCCGCTTGTTGAGGCGGCTCTTTTTGTGGCAGACCATGCTGTTCATCTTGCAACAGTAATCCGCCCCGCGTTGATTGACGGAAAAATTGTAATCTCAGACAGATATTCGGATTCGCGTTTTGCCTATCAGCAGATTTCTTTAAAGGGATATCATAAAGACCCGAAGAAATGGCTCACCGATGTTCACAAAGGCTGGTCAATTACACCTGATTTGACTTTCCTTCTTGTCATACCTCCAAAAGAGGCAATCAGAAGAGTTTCGGGCAGAGGCGAGACCGAACATTTTGAACAGAAGGAATTTCTTGAAGAAGTCCAGAAGAATTATCTTGAAAGAGTAAAGGAAGCCCCGTCAAGATTTGTATTGATTGACGCAACGCAGACGCCGGAAACAATTCTGGACTTTGTCGAAAAAAGTATACGAGAAAAAACTGAGGCAAAATAATGTATTTCCATGCACTGATTCCGTTTAAGCCCAAAAACCCGAAGACCAGACTTTCGGCTGTTCTTTCGCAGGAGGAAAGAGAAGAGTTTGCAAGAGTTATGCTCTGCGACGTAATTAATGCGGTCAACAGAACAGGCTGCACGGCAACGCTTCTTACAACTTCAAAGTATGAATGCCACGAGGCACTTGTCGCTGTCCGCAAAGAAGGACTTAACGAAGCTATCAATTGGGCGCTTCCGCAGTTTCACTGCCCGGCTATGATTATTATGTCGGATTTACCGCTTGTGACGGCGGGTGCTTTGCAGAAAGTTTTGTCTACCGATAAGGACATGGCTATTGTTCCCGGACTTGGAGGCGGAACAAATGTTATATTTGTCAAGAAGCCGGAAAAGTTCCACGCAGAATATTACGGGTTTTCGTTCAGACGCCATCTTGAGATAGCAAAAGAGGCTGGGCTGTCTGTTGAGATTGTTGATTCAATGAGGCTTTCAACAGATGTTGACGAGCCGTCGGATTTGGTTGAGTTGATGATTCACGGTCGCGGTCTTGCGCGTGAATGGCTTTACGGTCACGGTTTTGAACTGAATGTTGAAAACGGGCGGCTGAAAGTTATGCGAAACGGTGAGACTATTGTCTGATTTAATCGAAGAGGCAGGAGATCTTGCACTGAGCGGAAAATTTGAGGAGGCTGTCGATAAATACAGCGAGGCAATTGCCGCTGACCCAAAAAATCCTCTTGCCTACATTGAAAAGGCGGCGGTTCTGAAATCAATAAACAGATGCGCAGAAGCGGTTTTAGACCTTGACAGCGCTTTGAAGATTTTGCCCGACTGGAGTGTTTCAAATGAGGATAAGGAGCGCTATGATTTATTTTATTCAATGCTTCTTATTCTGAAAGCCGAAGCGCTTCTTTCTCTGCAAAAATATGATAAGTGCCTGATAGTTCTTGATTCAGCAGACAGTATCAGAGGAGCTGACGCGGATTCGTTAGTTGTTAGGGCTCAGGTTTTTGCTCGGCAGAATAAATTCGATGAAGCGTTCGACTGTCTATATAAAGCAGAAGAGTGGTGTTTCCTTAATTCCGATGAGATGCTGACACAGGTCTGGCTTTTGAAGATTCATCTGGCTAAGGATTTCGGAAATATGGTCGCTCCGCCTTACGCTGAAATAATTTACAGAAATAATCACTGGAAGAAACCGACAGGAACAGCGGATGAGTTGTTTGAGAGAGGAAATAATCTCCGCGACGAGAATCTGATGTATGATGCTCTGCATTATTATGACGCCTGCCTTGAGGCAAATCCAAAGAACAGGGCGATTGTTCTTTTCTTTAAAGGAATTATTTTTGAGCGGATGAAAAATTACAGCGAGGCATTTTCCTGCTACAGCGATGCGCTTGCGGCTGAGCCGGAAGCAGAGGATGAATTCAAAATAAGGGTTAGATGGGCAAACGCGAAACTGCTTCGCGGTGTTCAATAATTATTTTTTGAGTTGTATTACTGCGAAAAGATTTGCGTTCGTGGTTTTTTTAATCCTCATCAAAGACAAGAAGAGCAAAAACTTAGTCTAATAAATACATATCAACGCTCTCTTGAAGCGATAACAGTACTTCGCTACGATAATCCAGTACTTGGCTAACTTTTATTGATTAAATTTCTTTGGGCTTCGCTACGATAATCTCTCCGCTCAGCGTT
>JAUNXW010000109.1 GCA_030539595.1 Methanocorpusculum sp.
GGCTGTGTGTATTTTGCCGACAGATGAACTTTATGTTTATCTTATTCGTCAATACAGAGCTGTGATTGATGAGTATATTTTTGAAGTTCCCGCAGGCGGTATGGATAATGCAGGAGAAAGTTCTCTTCAATGCGCTATGAGAGAGCTTGCTGAAGAGGCAAGGCTTAAGGCTGCGAAATATATTCCAAGGGGCTATGTTTATTCGTCTCCCGGGTTCTGTACTGAAAAACTCTGGCTCTATGAGGCTCAGGGGCTTACTCCGTGCGAGGATTTTGCACGCGATGAGGATGAGATTATTGATGTTGTGAAAATCCCAAAGACAAAGGTGTTTGATATGATTAATAACGGTAATATCAATGATGCAAAGACGATTACTGTTCTTACGCGCTGTCTTTCGCAGAAGTTCAGATTTCAGTAATTTTTTGAGCTTGTTTATTTTATTTTTTTTTAGATGATTCAGTAAATGTCTCAAATCAAAGATTCGCTGTTTACTTTACAAACCAAATCTATGACCTCAGCCTTTCGAAAAGCGATTTAGGTTTCCTTGAAGTACTGCATGTCTCCTTAAATTTACAATTAATGCAGTGTGTTCCGTGAATTGCCTTTGGAATTTCTCCGCGTGAAATTTTCTCCGCAGCGTCGAGCGCAAGAAGAAAAGCACGTCTGTCAGAAGCAGACAAAACAGCGCTTCGAATAGTTCCTGAGCCAAGATACTCAACGCGCCCGTACATCTCTTTCTTAAACATCTCCTCCAGACAAATTGCATAACACGCTGCCTGAACTCTGTTAGAAATATAAACTCCGTTTGTGGGCGCTTTACCGGGCTTAACTATAGAAAAACTGTCATCAAAAAGTCTGTCGACACGCCCGTAAATATTGTATCTTTCAGACCTGACCGAAACATCATAATCCTCTGCGCGCCTCCAGGTAACTTTATTACACGCCTCGACAATCGATTCAAGTATTTCTCTTGCGTCGCTTTCACAGTTTGGAACTGTCAGCTCAAGTTCGTCCCAGATTTTTTCAATGTCCAAAACATCTCCTAAATGGTATGAAACCTGTTTTGCGACGCTGTATGAAAGAGGCTCTTTGAATTTTGTATCGGATTTCGAGAGATATACTTTCATCGGACAAATACTGCAGGAAGCAATTTCATTTATTGGTATACCTTTTTCTCCGTTCATATGCTATACAAATAAATTCATTCGAAACATTATAATATTTATGGCAAACACAGAAATCAATGTCCAGATTCCGCAGAACCTCGACCCTGTATACAGCAATATGATTCAGATTGCGTTTAAGGATGATGAGTTCACTATGATGTTTCTTCATCAGCTTCCGTCCGTGAATCAGGCGAAAGCTAAAGCTATCGTTTCAATAAGCCCGGCACACGCTAAAAAACTTCTTGCGGCGCTTGAAAAAAGTGTGAAGGACTATGAGGAGAAATTCGGCGCTATTTCTCATCAGACCCCAAATAATAATGAAGGTTTCGCTTTACAGGGTTATTCGTAAAGCACATATCCAATAAATTATTATTTATTCAGAAGCAATGTGTTAAGGCAGTTAGTTTTTCTGCCGCCGTGGCTTAGCGGTATAGCGGATGATTCGTAATCATCAGGTCGCGAGTTCAAGTCTCGCCGGCGGCTCTTTATTTTTTAATTTAGGACTTATACGGTGTTTTCTGAAATAGCAAAACACGACATCTTTAGCATGTTCCTTGCTCACAGTATTTAGCTATTTTGTCCAATGGATTAACATGACGATTGGACAAACCCTAAAAATATCACACCCCGCACCAGAACAATTTATAACCCATTCAGACAATAGTAATATAACTATAATGGAACACTCTGAAATCATATCCGACGCCCTCACCTATATGAGAAAAGCATTTTTCAACCTGAAAAATATACCCAGATGGATAATATTACTTCTCTACGTAATAGTCCCCATGTTCATCGGTGGAATTGCAGCATACATCTTACTCGAACTCGTAGCGCTTCCTATACTCGAATCTGTATTCGTCAGCGACAACTTCGGATTCACTCACAACTCTTTGAGCGGAATACTGCTCTTCGTATCCATAATAATCGGCTTATCCTGCATGTTCTTCTTCCCGTTCTTACAGGGCTACATATACAGAATATTAAAAGTAGGAAAAGAAGCGCCTGACTACAGAAACAAATGGGGGCTGTTTTTCTCAGGATGGAGAGTAAACGCAGTACTTCTCTACTACTCAATTCCATTAATCGTAATCTCACTCATATACCTCATAATATTTGCCTACATCTTCCCCAACTTAATCTCATACGCGCCCATAACCGAAGTTCAGTTCTCCGTAATCCTTACAGGAATTCTCACATTCATCTACGCAGCGCTTGAATTCATATCATTCATATTTGTAGCACTCTTCGCATTCGTAGGGCTTGTTCATCTCGCACGTTCTGGCTCGGTTCGTGAATCTACGGGAATCAAAAAGATGAAAGATATAATCTCCAAAATCGGCTGGTATGACTACATATTATCCTTAGTAATCATGTCAATAGTTTTCCTGCTCGTCACATTCATCTTCATTCTTATCGGTCAGAACTTAATTTATGACCTCTGGGGTCTTGGAATTTTGCTTGCGGTCTACATCTTCGTAATGATTCCCCTTGCGACATTCTTTGCTAAATATCTCTCATATGTTTACGATTCGGCGTTCAACCAACCGGAAGAGGATGACTCTGAATTTGATTTCTTCTGAATAAATGTCAGAGTTCAAACTTCACTCAGACTATAAACCCAAAGGCTCACAGCCTCAGGCAATCGAAGAACTGACCGAAGGGTTCAGAAACGGTGAGCGCTTTCAAACACTTCTTGGAGTTACAGGTTCTGGAAAAACATTTACCATTGCAAACGTTATCGCAAACGTCCAGAAACCCACAATAGTTTTTGCGCACAACAAAACTCTTGCGGCGCAGCTCTACAACGAATTCAAGGAGTTCTTCCCTGAAAACCATGTGGAGTATTTTATCTCTTACTACGATTACTATCAGCCTGAAAGTTACATACCAAAAAAAGACCAGTATATAGAAAAAGACGCCTCAATAAATCCTAAAATAGAGATGATGAGGCTTGCGGCAACGGCATCGATTCTCTCTCACAGAGATACGATTATCGTCGCCTCGGTTTCATGCATTTACAATGTCGGTGACCCAAGCAATTTCAAAAATCTCGGGTTCGAGATTCGCAGAGGTCAGAAGATAAACCGCCGAGAAATCTTAGAAAAACTTGTGTCGATTCTTTTTGAGAGAAACGATATTGAGCTGATGCCGGGAAGATTCAGAGTTAAAGGAGACACTATTGATATTATTCCCGGATATATGCCGAATATTATCCGTGTTGAACTTTTCGGCGACGAGATTGACAGAATCAGCGAGATTGACAAAAATACGGGACGTGAAAAAGAACGTCTCGACTATTTCTATATTTATCCGGCAAAGCATTTCGTAGCCCCTGAGTCTGAGCAAAGCGCGGCAATTCAAGCCATAAGAGATGAACTTGATTCGGCTCTTCAAAACAGCAATCTTGACGATTTGGCGCGTCACAGACTTCGCCAGAGAACCGAGTTCGACCTTGAGATGATTTCAGAAACCGGTTCATGCAAAGGAATTGAAAACTATTCGCGTTTCTTTGATGGAAGAAAACCCGGAGACAAGCCTTTTTGTCTTCTTGATTATTTCCCTGACGACTTTTTGTTCGTTATAGATGAAAGTCATCAGTCGCTTCCTCAGGTCAGAGGAATGTATAACGGCGACCATGCGAGAAAAATCCCTCTTGTTGAATACGGTTTCCGCCTTCCAAGCACTTTTGATAACAGACCGCTCAAATTTAATGAGTTTGAGGATTATCTGAAACATGTTATTTTTGTTTCTGCAACTCCGGGTGAGTATGAACTTAAACATTCCAATGATGTAGTCGAGCAGATTATAAGACCGACAGGTCTTGTTGACCCTGTTGTTGAGGTCAGACCTATTACCGGTCAGACTGAGGATTTGATGAGGGAGATTCGCGAGACTATTGCGAAGGGTGAGCGGGCTCTTGTTACAACTCTTACGAAGAAGTTAGCAGAAGAACTTTCAGAGTTTTTCCTTCGCGAAGGTATCAAGACGCGCTATCTTCATTCGGAGATTAAGCCGCTTGAAAGAACTGAGCTTATCAGACAGTTGAGGCTTGGGATTTTTGATTGTCTGGTGGGTATTAATCTTCTTCGTGAAGGACTTGATATTCCCGAGATTGGTTTTATTGGTATTCTTGACGCGGATAAGGAGGGATTTTTGCGAAATACGCGCAGTCTGATTCAGATTATCGGACGCGCGGCAAGAAATTCTGATTCGCATGTGGTTTTGTATGCGGATAATATGACGGATTCGATGAAGGCTGCAATTTTTGAGACTAACCGCAGACGTAAAATGCAGATGGAGTATAATGCTGAGCATGGTATTATTCCTGCAACTATTGTCAAGCCTGTTCCCGAAAAGGAAGTCGATTTGAGGGATTCAAAGAATGTCGCAAAATCAGATATACCGAATCTTATTATTGAACTTGAGTCTGAGATGAAGACTGCTGCGGAAAGTCTGGACTTTGAAAGGGCTATTGAACTTCGCGACAGGATTAAAAAACTCCAGAAAAAACTTTGAGAGCGGTGGGTTCAAATTTATTTTTGACGATTGGACAAGTTACGTTTTTTATTAACTTAACCGAAAGTATTATACTCATTCCACCTAAACTTTTAGATTAGCGATGTCCGCAAATGTTTCCACAAAATGTATGATATGCGGTGAGGAAATAACACAGGGAGATGTACCTATAAAATCAATCTGTGACATCTGCGGAGAAGAGTTCACATCATATAATTTCTGTGAAAACGGTCATCACGTGTGTATGAAATGCGTGACAAAATTATTTGCAGACGCAAAAGATATTTTCCTGAATACAAAATCAGAGAACCCGATAAAAATAGCTGAAGAGGTTATGGACTTGCCGAATTTTACGCTTCTCGGATGCAAGCATTATTTTGTCGCTTCCCTTGCGCTTTGTGCGGCATTTAAAAATTCAGGCGGAGTGATTGAAGATTATGAAAAAGTTGTCTCAATTATAATTGAGAGAATTTCACAACTTCCGCCTTCGATGTGTAAAGTAGGCTCAATTTGCGGTGTCCCTCTTGCGGTTGGTGCAGGTCTTCATGCAACCGGTTTGAAATCTCAAAATGATGATATTCATAATAAGATGTCAAGTAAACTTACAGCGTTCTGTATTGAGAAAATGTTTCACGAGGAATATACGGGAAATTCAGAATGCTGTAAAAGGAACACTTATATTTGTATTCATGCGGGAGCAATTTTTATTAAGAATAATTTCTGGGTGGAGATGAGTCTGCCGAAAAAGATTGTTTGTAAGTATTCGGAAGGCAATCCTAAGTGCAATAAGGATAAGTGCCGTCTGTATCGCGGGAAATCGTCGGATAATATTTGAGTATGTCCAATAGTAGATTTAGATATTTAAATTAATTTGAAGTAGTAATTTGTTTATATCTGTGCGCATGTCGTTACACCACGAACATCACACGAAAAAAACGCGAAAATCACGAAAAGAGAAACGTTCAGTTAGTTTTAGCTTACATAGCAATACCCGAAATCTATCGCAAGTTCCTTGCTCAGCTAAGAGAGCTTCGCTCTCCGCTAACGAAAAACACAAAAGGGTTGTCGTTTGGTCGTTTTGATTTTGTTTCGTTTTGCTGTTGTGCTTCGCTACGCTTATCGCTTCGCAAGTCTGCGACTTGCTCGGCTGAGTTTGC
>JAUNXW010000110.1:0-2608 GCA_030539595.1 Methanocorpusculum sp.
TGTGTGACTTGTAGTACGGTCCGTCTAAGTAAGAATCCATCCATGGAGCTGACAGATAAAGCATCATAGCCTTTTGGCAGTCATCCCAATTCAAGAATATACGAATTTTAGAGATATCTTCCGTTAATGAAAAAGTACAACTATTTGCATCATGCTCTATTAAAGTAATTTCAGGATATACATATGTGTCCAAATCCATAGCACTCGCTGTTATGATAAATCCTATGTTTGGAATACACAACAGAGTTGAAAAACATATCAAGCCCAATATCGATAGAATCACAAAAATCCTAACTGAAGATTGTTTCAGCATCATAAATTATATTCTGTTACCGATTTATTATAAATAGATTGAGCAAAACTTTGGAACTTAGTAAAGTATTTATATTCGATTTAGAATTCCTGAGAGTTATAGAGTCAAAAAAAACTATGCAATTGAATTCACAATCTGTACCGCATCATCTGTCAGGGAATAAACATAATTCCCGTCAGATTGAATAACAGTATTCACAATATTTCTGTCAAGCGACTTAAGATAATAACTTACTGTATTCGGGCATTTATCAATACGGGCTGCAATCTCATACCTTGTCAGCCCGGGTTCATCTTTGAGAATCTTCAACACTTCACCGATTGATTCGTTTCTGATAACATGTTCAATCATCATTTGAAGTGAGTATGAATTTATATATTTCACCGAATAATAAGTCACATTGCTGATTTTAACCTTAAAGACGTTTGATGCCTTCTCAAGTTTACGAATCTGATAGGAAGCACTGCCGCGTGAACAGCCCAGTTCCTCAATTATCATATTCATGGAACACATGGGGTGAGACTTGATATAGTCATAGATTTTTAAGGCAGTGCAGTTGAATTTTTTTTCACGCGGCTTAAAGCGCGTGTATAAGACCACTGATGACAGAAGGCTGAATATGACAAATGATATTGGATAAATATGTTTTCTTGTATAATCCCCAAGAGGAGTATCTTCAAACAAACCAAAATATTGCAGAACTGATACCGTAAGTTGATGCTGCCAGTCAGCTAATATTTCAGACCCCTCAATCACTTTAGGCAAAATCTCACGACCTCCTGACGGAATATCACCGATACCGATTGGCTCAATTAAAATATCCTCAGATGTAGATAGGAAAACCGCAGATGCCGCAGCGATAAATATCGAGCAGACCACAAGTACTGAGACTAAAATCAGGATAACTTTCTGCGGATTTATTCTTATCATTTTTTACACACGATTAGTTTGTAATTATGCTTAAATTATAATCATTTGTGGTGGATGAATAGATATCAAGATGCCATTTTCCTGACTTAAAGTTGGAATAATCCCTTTTAGTTATTTTTAGTGATATAGTATTAATACCGGTCTTACTCACAGGTCCGTAACAATGGTTATCAGGCGTATATACATTCAGTTTAATATTATTGATGTCGGCAGATATCACTGTTATAATTATCTCGTTAACAGAATCATCCACTGTGAAAATATGAGATTTATGCTGCCCCGGGGATACGATAATGGCAGATTCGAAGTTATTAGTTAGCGAGGTAATTTGCAGCAGCTCACCTTGAGCAGAAAAATCGATATACTCAGAAACCTCAAGAGCACTTACCGAAACTGTAAAGCACGACACCAACAGAAATGTCACAAGGATAATATTCAGTTTCTTCATACATTTTATTTTATCAGATTACTATAAATCCTTTTCTTATGCGTTATCTGATACAAAATTATTAAATTATCAGCATAACTTGCAATATTCTTTAAAATAGATGAGAGTCTGAGACTCTCAATTATCATATTTGTGCCCGGAGAAATCTTTGTCATATGAACAAAGTATTAAACACAAATTCTGCATACTCTTTGAAGTTGATTTGGATTCATTGTGATAGCATATACTGTTCCATCGTATAATTTTTCAGGTCTTTGGTCAGTTTTCAGTCCTGAATCTGCAGAAATTCTATACACATTCCAATCTTCAGAAAGATGAGGGGAGAAATCATTATTCACGTCCATTAAAGTACAATAATCATCAGAGTCATGTGACCAGTTGTGCGGACTGTTAATGCCACATGAGTAAATCCATGCCGGCTCTACAAACAACATAGAATTTTTTGAGGGGGTTTCCAGATAGTGAATAATAATGGTGTTACTAACAGATACGCTGTATTCTGTGAAATCAGATGCAGCAGAGCCCACAAGCAAAGGGTACTGCATGCTGAATTTTTGGGAAATTACAACAATTCTGACTGAAGATGGTTCCCATACCATAAACAGATTTATGTGATTAGTTTGTTATAAATACATTGAGCAAACCTTTGGAACTTAGTAAAATATTTATATAACATCCGGAAACAAATAATACTTATCACAAAACTAATTTTTTTGTGTTTGAAGTGCAGTAAAATCACAAAGAAAACTATGTCCAACGGATTCGCGTGGATAGAGGACAAAGTATTATGTACCCACTGAAAACCCCCACATCACTTTTTTCAACTTAATAAAAATGACGACACCAATAATACAAAGCTGGGTTAAGGTTTGGCATCTCTGCCAGCCATCCACATTTTGTTTGCTCAAGCCTTAGTC
>JAUNXW010000110.1:2708-5675 GCA_030539595.1 Methanocorpusculum sp.
TAGAAAAATTTTAGCTGCAGCCGGACCAGCCGCAGTGTTTGCATATACCCTGACTGCACCCCTCACCGAAATCAAGAGGCTCGCCGCACTCGGGGCATGGTCTGCCCTTCTTCTCTTTCGCAGGCTCAATAGACCAGTTATCAAGAGTTGCAATAGCTTTATTCGTTGCCGCAAGCTCAATACACTTGCCCACAACATCAGCACAGGACATCCCTTCCGAATTCTTATTCTTCACAGCAGAAACACAGTGAACCTTACCGAACTGCTTAACGAACTTCTCATAAGGCACACCGTTTTGAAGACCAGTACTTATACTTCTGCCCAAAGCGTTACTGCTTGCCTCACAGCCTGCACCCACAGTCCTGATGAAAACCTCCATAGGTCTGCCTTCCGGAGTGGTGTTTACAGTAATATAAAGTCTGCAGCATCCCGACTGTGCAAGGAAAGTTCTGCCGGTCATCTCACGCGGACGCGTGAATGTAGACAACGCGCAAACATCCTTAGGCTCAGGCTTAATTTCCTCGACCTTCTTCTCCTCAGTCTTCTCAAGAGCCAGAACAACATCTTCCCGAGAGCCTGTTCTGTAAAGCGTCATACCCTTAACCCCTTCCTTCCACGCAAGAATAACTGCATTTGACACATCATCTTTTGTAGCCGAAAACGGCATATTGATAGTCTTTGAAATCGAAGCGTGCACATACTTCTGGAAAGCACCCTGCATCAGAACATGGTCTTTCCAACCGATGTCAAGCGCAGTCTTAAACACAGCCTTGAACGCATCAGAAAGCCACGCAACATCCTGAACCGTTCCCGTCTCGTGAACATGATTGATAACCTCATCCCTCTTTGCCTCAGCCTCTGCGCCAACAAATCCCATCTCAGCAATAACACGCTTGAGTTCAGCCTCGAAATAAGGATGAACCATAATGAAAGTCTTGCCCACCGTGTTGCGTCTTGTGTATGCGTATGAAAACACAGGCTCAATACCGGATGAACATCCGGCAAGAAGAGAAATTGTTCCTGTCGGTGCAATGGTCGTCATAGCAGCGTTTCTGATAATAATTCCATTCTTGTCCCACACACTGCCCTCGTAAGCAGGGAAAGTTCCTTTCTCTTTTCCGAGCCTCATCGACTCTTCAACAGCAACATCATTAATGCGCTTCATAACCTCCATACAGAAGTTTCTGCCCGCCTCGGAATCATACGGGATTCTGAGCATAAGCATCGCGTCGTGAACACCCATCAGACCGAGACCAACTTTTCTGGTTCTGTTGGTTGCCTCTTTGATTTCGGCAATCGGGAAGACATTTTTGGTAATGACAGCATCCAAAAATCTTATCGACATTCTGGTGATTTTATCCAGAGCATCATAGTTTATGCCGTCGGCGCGGACAAACTTTGAAAGGTTGATACTTCCAAGAACACAGGACTCAAACGGTAACAGCGGCTGCTCACCGCACGGGTTTGTTGTATCTATATCTCCGAGCTGCGGTGTAGGGTTCTTGCTGTTTATTGTATCGTAGAATAATATTCCGGGCTCACCGTTCTTCCACACGCCCTCTATAATTCCGTCCCAGATTTCTTTGACTGTGATATCTTTTCCGTCAGCAGACTTAAGCCAGACACTGTCAAACTGCTTTGCCTCAACGAGTTTCATAAACTCATCAGAGACCATCACGGAGATATTGAAGTTTGAAAAGTCGCCTTCTTTGGCTTTGCTTTTTATGAACTTCATAATATCAGGATGCCAGACGTTTAAGATACCCATGTTTGCGCCGCGTCTTCTTCCACCCTGCTTGATGACATCAGTTGCCGCGTTAAAGACACGCATAAACGAAACCGGTCCGGAAGCAACTCCGTCGGTAGATCTAACAGGAGAACCTTCTGGTCTCAAGTGCGAGAAGTTGTATCCGGTTCCTCCGCCCGACTGATGAATTATTGCGCCCCATCTCACCGCATCGAATATTTCTGTGAGGGAATCGTTTACCGGCAGTGTAAAGCACGCAGAAAGCTGTCCGAGAGCTGTTCCTGCGTTCATCAGTGTCGGTGAGTTCGGAAGGAAAGAAAGCGACATCATTGAGTCGAAATATTCCTTTGTCTCTTCGGGTGTCTCCCCCAAAGCGTTTGCCACTCTTCTGCAGACATCTTCAAACGATGTCTCTCCCTTACGGTAATATCTTGCCGCGAGGATACTGTCCACTACTGAGTCCGCCATTCAATCAACCTATGTTCATTCGCACAAACGTACGTAACAATTAATTTGACATAATCCATTTTAACCCATTCGATTGAGATCTACGAACTCAAGCACAACTGTTAAATTCTACATAGAGATAGTTTGTATACAAGAATGGTTGTTCCGTCAAAAGTGTTTTTCACAAAAGGTGTCGGTTATCACGAAGAGAGGCTGGTTTCGTTTGAAATGGCTTTAAGGGACGCGGGAATCGCTCCGTTTAACTTGGTGTATGTGTCGTCGATTATGCCTCCTGACGCAGATATTGTCCCGCGCGATGAAGGTCTTAAATATTTGAGCCCGGGAGAGATTGTTTACTGTGTGATGGCGCGTGAATCTTTAAATAAAGCAGGGGAAAAGATTGCGGCTTCAATCGGTCTTGCTGTTCCTCAGATTCACACGAAACAGCACGGCTATCTTTCCGAACATCACTGCGAGGGTATGTCTGCTGACGAGTGCGCCGTGCGTGCGGAGAAGATGGCGGCAATTATGCTTGGGACAATTATGCACATAGATGTTAATCCCGAACTTGACTGGAACGAGCAGGAAAAAGCGTATCTTGCGAGCGGTAAGATTATTAAAACAAGCAATATCAGCGAAGAGGCTGTCTGCAGAGACGGTGTCTGGACTACTGTTATTTCGGCAGCGGTGTTCGTCTGCTGAATTTTATTTTTTTAATCAGTCGGATAAAGTTTTTCTGTGCCGGTTACGTCATGATTGGACAACCTCTCAAA
>JAUNXW010000003.1 GCA_030539595.1 Methanocorpusculum sp.
CAGGGAAATTTTAATCGTTACGTCAGGATAGGATAGAACGTAATAATCAGTTATTCCACCAATATCTTTAGAATATGTTCCTGCTACAAGGTTGTTATCTGTGAAGTAAACTTTTCCGTCAGTGGTGTTAAGGAGTTTAATCACAATGTTCGGAGCGGTAATAAGATACAGTGTGTCTCCTGCTTGAAGATTTGAGTCCTGTTCTCTTACATCAGTGGACGGAAAGAGCGTTATTGCCGAAACCGCGCCTGATAATACACTTGTCAGCAAAATTAAGGCTGATAATACGATTATAATTTTTTTAATGTTCATTTTTACATCACCTGTTAATTATTTTATAATTGTATATTGTGAATTTTAATCTTACATAATACTATCTTTAAAAATAATTTGTGAATATAAATCTTGCTCAACATGATATTTAAATAAACTCACTGTAATATAAAATGTCACGAACGAAACTTAATCCAACCACATCAGTAAATTTCAGAATGCCAAACTCCATCCTAAAAGGAATTGATGAAATGGCTGTAAAAAATCTTCATGACAGGTCAGCAGAAATAAACGGAGCGTGCAGATTCTGGATAGAGATAGGAGGAAAAGCAGCGGCTGACGAAACAACACTTCAAAAAATATCGGCTCTTGAAAATAAAATAGACACACTCGAAAAAGAGATTCGCATAATGATGAGCGAAACACAAAAAGACAGAGAGACATTACTCAAAATAATAGACAACAACGAACACACAATAAAAAGGCTGTTAAGCACACTGCCGTCGAGTGAATAAAGAGGCACTGTCCTTTTTTTAATTTCTGCTGACTAAGCTTTATTGTCGGTCTTAAAACGTAAATCGCGGTGTAACAATGTAAGCTCAAATGTCAACCGATTATAATTGAACTTTTTCTCTCTCAAAATACATTATTTTATTTTGTGTATTATATCATTAAGATAAATCTTAACATCCGCACTCATACAGAAACCTCACCTGCCGTAACCGTAATCATATCAGGCTCGACATATTTTTTAAGCATAGGTCTCATCCATTTAAAAGATACAAAATCAACCTCTCTGCCGAAAAGAGATTCAAGAAAATCAATCAGTTCAACAGTTTTAAACATACCATGCTCTCTGCCTTCGGCATAAGTATAGAAAACATCCACATCAGAATCAGGATTATCCTCACCTCTTGCCACAGAACCGAAAATTCCAATTGTTTCAATACCGAAACGTTCCCGTATCTCAGGCAGGTTTGCCTCAAGCTTCTTTAAGACATCATCTTTGATACTGACGTAATCGGACATTTATATTATAACAATAATTTAGAACTATGAACTTATGTATTTTGCCGGGATTTTACACGCACCGCGTGGAGTTTGTCAAATAGCGGAAACCTTTAGGTTTCTCAGTTGAGGAGAGATGCTTTAGCATCCTTACCTGAGCAAGTCCAAGACTTGCGAGTGGCTTTCGTGGTGTAAAGAAATGTGTACAAACTGCAGCAGAAAACTTAGTCTAAAAAATAGCGAAGTACTGTTATCGGACAAAATTTTAAAATATCCATATCAGCACCAATACACACTCTACACCAATCAATAAAAAAAGAAAATTTCCTATTTACTCAGTCGCCGACTCGTACAGATTGCCGAAGAACCTTGCAGTCATAATTGCCGCAAACGGAGAAACAACAACCCCAAGAATAATACCAACAATTGGAATCATATAGATAATACAAACAACAATTCCAACAATAAGCCCGACTAAAATCATATAACCAAGATAGCGCAGCCATCCTATGTATGAAATAACAGAACATATGTCCTTAATCTCAAACGCAGAACCGAGCTTTCCCGTCTTCGCGTATCTGATAACACCGAACATTGCAATAAGAACTGTTACAATATAGAGAAGAACAGGAATTATAAGTCCGACAACAATCAGATACACAGGATTTCCCATAGGACCTAAACTCACGAGAATGCTCACAATAATATACGGAATCATATAAATGAGCATAATAAGCGTCGCAAAGAACCCTTCCGCAAACATTTTTCCGGGTGATGAAAGGCTCAGCTCTCCACCGCGGTAAACTCTGACATTAATACCGTTTACAAAGAAACCGAGAATTATAGAAATAATTGTGCCGACGATTATCAGCGCCAAAGAAACACCAAGCATTGCCATAGCAAGCCCCGCAGAACCCGCACTATCTGGTGTCATAACGCCGGCTATCGACAAATAGCCGAGCAAAACAAAACAAACTCCGAAAGCAACGGCTGTTGCACATCCTATAACCAATGAATACAATACGATTAAGATAAACCAGCTGCTGAACTTTTTGAAGACGCTGTTTGCGTATGCAAATGATTTATCGAGATTGTCACCGAAAGAAATTACCATAAACTGCTCCTGATTGTGATAAGAGAGTATCTTGTATTGATATGAGAAATAGTTTCTGTGAATGTTAATGAGCAATGCGGAGTTTGCCCAATGCGGAAACCTTTAGGTTTCTCAGTCGAGGCGAGATGCTTTAGCATCTTTAGCTGAGCAAGTCTCAGACTTGCGAATGCGGACGACCTTAGCAGAGAAAACTTAAGTTTTTGAATCGTTATGTGAATTCGTTGGACAAGATTTAGTCTAAGTTGTTCTGTTGCGCTTTGAACTAACATCGTTACACCACGAAAGCCACACGAAAAAACGCGAAAAGCACGAAAATAAAAATATTGAGTAGGTCTTATTCTATATCGCAAAACGCGAAAATCAACGAAAAACACAAAAGGTTTGCCGTTTGATCTTCTTTTGGCACTTATTGTAAACTTAGCAACCCTTTTGTGTTTTTTGTTAAATTTCGTGTTTTGCTATGTAAGCTAAAACTAACTTAACGTTTCTGTTTTCGTGCTTTTCGCGTTTTTTCGTGTGGCTTTCGTGGTGTAAAGAAATGTGTACACACTGCAGCAGAAAACTTAGTCTAAATCTTGTCCAACGAATTTGCATAACGATGGAACAAGCTCACAAAGCGCAACTCCCAAATTAAAAAAAAAAGTTAGTAATGAATTTACTCAATAACTTTGAATGATGCGCCCGGGATACCGCAAATTGGGCAGCGCTCGGATGTGTGGTTGATTTCTACGTTTCCGCAAACGGGGCAGAGATAAATTGTTTTGACGTCAAAGTCTTTGCCTGCTTTAACCGCATCAAGTGCAAGCTTGTAAAGCTCTGCGTGAACCGCTTCCGCTTTCTTTGCGTGCTCGAAGGTGATTAACGCGTCCTGTCTTCCTTCTTTTTCCGCAACTTCGATAAATTCGGGATACATTACGTTTGTCTCGTGAAGTTCTCCCTCACGTCCTGCTTCAAGGTTTGCAACAGTACTTCCAATGTATCCGCCTACTCTTAAAAGTCTTCTTGCGTGAATTTCTTCCGCTGCAGATGTTGCACGGAAAAGTTTTGCGACCTGTTCATAACCCTCATCGGCTGCTGCTTCAGAGAATGACTTATACTTACGGTTAGCCTGCGATTCGCCCGCAAAAGCTCCTGCAATACAATCCTGTGTATTCATACTTATAAATAAGATTGAATTATGAATAAAGGTTTGTAATGAGGAAATATTTTCAAAAGTCTGTCCAACGGATTCTCATAACAGTTGGACAAACTCTAATTTATATTGGAATATGAGTTACGCGGTGTTTCCTGAAATAGCAAAACACGATATCTTTCGCATGTTCCTTGCTCACTGTGCTTCCAAATTTTTAGACTAAGTTTTCTGCTGCAGTGCATACACATTTCGTTACACCACGAAAGCCACACGAAAAAACGCGAAAAGCACGAAAAGAGAAATGTTAGGTTGACTTTAGTTTAGATAGCAAAACCCGAAATTTAACGAAATACACAAAATGGTTGCTAAATTTACAATAATTATCACAAGAATAATTAACAGCAAGCCTTTTGTGTATTTCGTTAAATTTCGGGTTTTGCTACGTAAACTAAACATCAGTTTGATGTTTTTCTTTTCGTGTTTTTCGTATTTTTTCGTGTGGTTTTCGTGGTGTAACGAAATGTGTA
The DNA here is from genome assembly GCA_030539595.1 of Methanocorpusculum sp. Taxonomy (GTDB): domain Archaea; phylum Halobacteriota; class Methanomicrobia; order Methanomicrobiales; family Methanocorpusculaceae; genus Methanocorpusculum. Next base: position 4,055 of record JAUNXW010000003.1, read on the forward strand.
CACTGTAGCAGAAAACTTAGTCTAAAAAATTAGTGAAGTACTGATAAAGCGCAACCGCTTAAATCCTATTAGAATAAATTGAATAAAATTTATGCCCGATGTTTCATAAAATAATTCTAAACAATCTAAACACCCGGCTAACCAATTTGATTGATTTAACAGCCGCAAAAAAGCATGCTTTTTGCAGTCCAAAATAATAATATAATCGCCGACACACAATTATCACATGAGTTTAAAGGATACAGCGGATATTGATAAACCCAGAGAAAAAATAATTTCGCGTGGAGCATCAAGTCTGAGCCTTGCAGAACTTGTTGCGGCAATAATCGGACGGGGCACTTTTAACTGTGATGCGATTCAGATTGGAAAAGTTGTAGGAGAAGTTCTCAGCGAAAAAACTTATGAAACTTCTGTTGATGATTTGATTTCGATAAACGGAGTGGGTGAAGCCAAAGCCTGCCAGATTGTCGCCTCACTTGAACTTGCCCGAAGATTTACTCCGCCGAACATGCGGACGGCAAGAATCACAGAAGCCTCAGAGGTGATTCCCTTTGTTTATCAGTATAAATTTGAGAGACAGGAACACCTGATGTGTCTGAGCCTTTCGGGCGCGAATGAGGTCTTGAACGTGCGAAATATAACGAAAGGGACAGTCAACGGCACACAAATTCACCCGCGTGAAATTTTTTCCGGAGCAATAGAAGACAGGGCGGCTTCAATTATTCTGGTTCACAATCATCCTTCCGGAAATCTTCTTCCAAGCAAACAGGACGTTAAGATAACTCAGGATATAAGAGATGCTGGCAAACTTCTTGGAATTGAACTGCTCGACCATATAATTATAGGTCCAAACGAGGGATATGAATCGATTAAATTCAAGGATAAGTAGTGAATTTTGGGATAGAATTCTGTCGGTCTTTAAAATAATTTAATGAGACACTGCCGCAAGTCTTCAACTTGCTCAAGCCTTAGTCGCTTTTCCTTCTCGCGAAAAACACGAAATCCAACGTAAAGCCCTTACAATATCCTCCCAAATATTATCCGCTACCTTCATTAAGAATCCATACCCATCTATAAACAATGATAATCAAGGGCATTACTGTAAGACTTCCCCCAATACTTCTTGCACTCGTCGTATTATTTGCCGCTGTGTGTGCAATGTCGTACGGAGCGGAAAATAATATTATGTACATAGCAATTGGAGTTCCGCTTTGCACAATCCTCATAATATTTCCACTATTTGCCGCATACACCAACGAAAAAAACGCGCTTAAACAAGAACCTCTTCTCCGCGCAAATGCAAAATACGAAAAAGCCCGTCAGGTAACACCAAAAATGAGAGGGGCTGCGGTCATCGTTGAAGGAAAAATCGTAAAAGTCGGCGGGCTAATGATGGGTAAACCCACATACATAATAGACGACGGAAGCGGTCAAATTGCCGTAAAACGCTTCGCTCATCCCGAACCGCTTGTAGGTGTAGGCGCAAACGTAGAAGTTCTTGGAACAGTTTTTGCAAAAATGACAAATGCATCGTCTGCATACATCAACGCAGTCACAATAAAACCAATCTCAAAAGCACGTGCCGAAGAAAAAGAAGAGGCTGACGAGACGGAAAAGATTCACATTAAAAAATACAACTGATAAATATGGACAGGGAAATATTCATCTCAAGACTTGAAGAAATAGCACCGCCTGAACTCGCGGAAGAATTTGACTTCGGCAGAATCGGTTTAATCAACGAAGGAACGGACAATATAAACAGAATAGCGTGCGCCCTTGATGCAACTCCTCTGGTTTGCGAGACTGCGGCAAAAGGAGGATTCGACGCTTTGGTTGTTCATCATCCTGCATTTTGGGAAGCAATGCACGGAATCAGGGGCAGAAATTCAGAAGTGCTTCGTCCGTTAATAAAAAATAACATCAACCTCTACGCAATGCACACAAATTTTGACCACGCTGTCGGTGGAATCAACGACGCTCTTGCAAGTGAAGTCGGACTTGTCAACTGCGTGAGACTTGACAAAACCCATAATTCTCTTGGAGTTATCGGAGATATGACAAAAAGTTTCTCTGAGATTGCTGATATTCTCGGCTGCGGTCTTCGCGTGTGGGGGGATGTCTCCGAGGTAAAAAAACTCGCAGTCTGCGGCGGCTCGGGATTTGATTATGAACTTATTGAAGAAGCCGTAAGTCTGGGCGCTCAAGCCTACATGGCTTCCGAACTGAAATATAATCTTGCCCGCGAATCTCCTATTCCGTGTATTGAAGCAACTCACTACGCTTTGGAAGCTCCGGGTATGCGTGCGCTTTCAAAAAGAGAAGGCTGGACATTTATCGAAGATATTCCTCTTACAACAATTATTCAATGATTAATCCGTTCCAGATTCTGAAAACCGAAGGCTGTCTTAACGAAAAAGTCAGCGAAGCGTTCATCAGCACTTACGGGAGAAGAGCAAGCGAGGCTATTGAAGCGGTTAAAGAGAATCGGGTTAAGAAATACAACGATTATTTTGTCGTTGTCGGCAACAGCAACGAATACTGCGTTGACGGGGATTTCTGCAGCTGCGAAGCGGGCTTTTATAAAAAAGAGTGCTGGCATACTTTAGCCGTGAGAATTGCTCAGGCTCTCGGACTTTACGAGGAATACAATCTGTGGTATTATATGCACGGAGTTGATGAGCCGTCTGAGGATTACAAAAAAGATTAGACGCGAAGATATTTCAGCAGAGCGTCTTTACCCGCTTCGTAATCTTTTAGCCCGAGTTCATATAATTTCTGCATTTCGTCGGGGTTTGATGAACTTGTTTTTACTCCGGTGACTTTTGACGGAGCAAATACGAATATCTTTCCTTCTTTTTCAAGTTCGTAAACGTGCGCGAGAATCTTGCGGTAATCTGTGTGACGGTTGTCAAGTCTTTTTGCGATTTTGGGATATTTTCTTAGGAGGAAATGATATACGGGTTTGAAGTTCTGGGGCATTCTGTAAAATGAACGCGGATTTGAGAGGAGAACTACGATTTTTTCGCAGCCGTCGATGATTGCTTTTTCAATTGGGATTGAGTCAGATACTCCTCCGTCAAAATATTTTCTTCCGTCAATTTCTATCGGTTTGCACATCGCAGGAATAGCACAAGTTGCCATGATTACTCTGAGGTCGTCGGTTTTTAAGTCATCTTTTGTGAAGTAGTGAACTTTTCCTGTTTCCGCGTCGGTTGCGGTTATTGTAAATTCTGCGGGGTTTTTCTTTGCGGAAACAATATCAAAGGCGTCGCTGCCGTTTGAGTTTGAAAGTGTTCCGTAGACGTATTGGAGGTTGAAGTATGAGCCGTGTTTTATGAAATTTCCAAGACCGCAGTATTCTGGTTCGATTATGTGGGTTGTGTAAAATCTCAGGTTTCGGTCTCTTTGCCCCGCTATGTATGAAGCTATGTTTCCTGCTCCGGCAGATGTTCCTATACAATAGTCGAAGGTTATGTTGTCATCTAAAAATTTGTCGAGGATTCCTGCGTTGTATGCGCATTTCATACCTCCGCCTTCAACGACAAGCCCTGTTTTTGACATTTTTGTGTTATATGATTTTGTTCGGGCAGAAAATAAACATCTCTTTTTTGAGTTTGTTCTATCGTAAGTTTGTCCAATCATGATTAAATCAGTTGGACAAGATTTTGATGATGAGATTGTTGTATTGTTGGTCATTTAAATTATTTTGCGAGACACCGAAAAGCACGATACATTGCACGAAAACACGAAAAATTAAAACATAGTTTTCGTGCGTTTCGTGCATTTCGGTGCCTCGCAAAATAATTTCAAAGAACGGAAGAATATAATCCGAAATTCTGATGCAGAGTGTTTTTACAACAAAAAACACCCATGCGCTAAAAATAACACCGCTCTTTATTTCTTCATATATAGATAGCAGTGGCAGTGACCGTCTTTTTCAACATCCTCAGCACTGTTTTTACAGGGACAGTAATAATCTCTGTCTTTGGTTTCGTCGTCGCTCCAAAGCCTGCACGGGCAGAACCTTTTCCCGTGAATAATCTTATTTCTCGCAAGCCCTTCAAGAATCGAATCTACTATATCCTTATTCTCGTTAATGCCCCAGCCCTTATTTTCTGCAATTTTCATAATTGATGGGCGTATTTCCTCGGCAACTTTCTTCATTTCTTCGCGTGTCGGGTTTTCTGACATATTTGATTAATGAATCATATAAGTTTATTATACTTCTGTTCGAATTCCTTTATTGCGAGTTTTTTCTGAACAGGCTTCAAATGCTCAATAAACAAAATTCCGTCGTGATGATCTTTTTCATGACAAAATACACGCGCCGCAATACCTTTCAGCTCGCGCTCAACAATCTCCCCGCTCTCATCCAGATATCTGCACTGAATCTTTTTAGGTCTGCGGACATGTCTTTGCACACCCAAAAGACATGGACTGCCTTCAATATCTTCCGTGAGAGCGCCTTCTGAAATAATCTCCGGATTTGCCCCGCGGATTACAACACCCCCTGCGTTTACAATAAACAGCCGCTTTGAGACTCCAATTTGCGGCGCTGAAAGACCGATGCATTTGTTAAAAATCATAGTGTCCCACATATCGTTAAGAATATCTTTCTCCTCCAAACCGATTGAAGCAGCGTCTTCGCATTTCTCAAAAAGTATTTTGTCTCCGTATTTCAGTATATCGCGAATCATTACAAATCAGTTTCATTCGAAAGCGTTTTAGCGTTTTGGTATAATTATTCTATATGGAATTAACATACGACAGAGAAGGTCATGCTTTCGGAGAAATTGACGGCGTAAAGTTTGAAGGATTCTGCGTTCCCGTAACCTCGCAGTATCTTATTTTTATAAAAGCCGGAAACCTCTTTCTCGGCTGCGGATTTTTCAGCATGGACACATTTGATAAAATAGGTATCCCCGCTGCAAGAATAACCTGCGTTTCATCAATTGAACAGATGCTTAATTCAAACATTGTTTCAGTTACAAAATCCGCCGCGGCTCACGGCATTACAGAATGTATGACAGGAGCAGAGGCTATTGCAAAAATGAAATCTGCCTAAAATATTCTGATTTTTAAATTGCTTCGCTGTCGATAACCGAATAGTATTTTACCTCAGCAGTCGTTTAGAATAATATGAAGAAGTTGATTTTTCTACTGATTGCAGTAGTAATCACGTCTGCGCTATTCATCGCACCGGCTCTGGCTGATGAACCCGCAGACGATGAAGATGATTTTGATTATGAAGAAGAAATCGTTCCTGTTCTCGGAGGAGGGGGGATAGGCTCAGGCAGTGCATCATTCTCAGTCTCATCAACTCCATCGGGAGCGGTTGCAACCGACCTGACAACAGGTGAGAGTAAATCCACCCCGTGTGTATTCACAATTCACGAAGGAACACAGTATTGGGGAGTTTCCCACACAATTAAGATTTCAAAGTCAGGATACTATGACTACACTGACTACACAGGCGTTCTTGACGACGGAGACGAACTCTACATCATAGCAGACCTTGAGCCGATTGTATCGGATGGAACTCTTTCAATAACCTCATCGCCTTCAGATGCGACGGTCTACGTTGACGGAATTTATCACGGCACAACACCGATTCAGGTAACCGAAAATGAGGGGACACACACAATCCGTATCGGAAAACCGGGTTATGACACTTATGTTGAAACTGCGGTTGTAACAGCAGGTACGATAACACCTGTCTATGCAATCCTTTCCAAACAGGTAACAACAGGTTATGTAACAATTTCCTCAACACCTTCGGGCGCTGATGTTTACATCGACGGAACTTACAGAGGAGATTCACCGCTTACGGTTCTGGTTACATCAGGTTCACACAACGTAAAAGTTGTAAAGTCGGGCTACTCAGCATACACGACAACTGTTAATGTTCCGGCAGGAGGCTCTTCTTCTGTATCGGCTTCGCTTGCATCAAACGCTGATTCATATTTAAACATTGTATCATATCCGTCCGGAGCGGCTGTTTATGTTGACGGTGCATATCAGGGCAACACACAGTATTCGTCGTCGTCAAACCCGAACTATCTCCATGTAGGTCCTCTGAGTTCGGGAAGCCACACGGTATCACTTACACTTGACGGATACAACAAGTATACAACAGGTGTAAATCTTGCCAAAAATGAGGCAAGAACAATTTCGGTAACTCTCACTCCGATTACTCCGGTTGTAGCAACCACTTCGCTTTATCTTGCTTCAAATCCATCGGGTTCGTCGGTTTACATTGATAATGTGTTCAAGGGATATACCCCGCTTATTTTAAACGAAGTTCCGGTAGGTCCGCACATTGTTCTGGTTCAGCACGCAAATTACAATGACTGGTCTGAGACGATTAATTTCCAGGCAGGTGTCCCTGTGGAAAAAACAGTTACCCTTTCAGGCGGAGTTGTTCCAACAGTTCCAACCCAGTCGCCCGCACCTGTTTTAGCTCTGCTTGCAGGACTTGCAGCTGTTGGTCTGTTTGCTCTCAGGAGAGAGTAACTCCAAATTTTCTTTTTTTATTCGGATTGTTTTTTTTTAGGCTGTTCAATAGTGTAATCTAATATTTATATTAATTTGAAACAATAATTTGTTGGTCTTCAAAATTATTTGGAGAGACACTGTCGCAAGTCTTCAACTTGCTCAAGCCTTAGTCGCTTCGCTACTCCGGCGTGGAATCTAATGAATTGGTTTGCTGCGGACCAACACACACATAATCTATATATTTTTGTGACGGATAGCCTTACACGCCAAAAATAATTTAATCCTCAATTCTGCCTTATTTTTTGATTTTAAGCTCTGATGAAAAGTGTGACGAATGTGACGAATGAATCTATGCAAAACACTAAGAAAAAAAATCTCATACACAATATAATTTTAGAACGGAAAACATTCATCACATTCGTCACACCTTTCACCGTAACTCAAATTCAAAAAATAAGCTCAAAATAAAGATAAAATGTGACGAGTGATAATAATCACTCATCACAATCCATAATAGAAATAAAAGTAGAGGGTGTCAAATCGTGGATTCAGTAATATGTCTTTATTTTAATAATGATTCAGGATAAACTAATTCTTTTCGATGCTGTATAGTCTGCCGCTGTTTCACAATAGATTTATCATCTGTTGTAACCAAGTATAAATTTACAGAAAATGGCATACTCTATCTTAAGTAAAATAAATACAGCTTCACCGCCCAAGCGCGTGTCGCTTTGGGCTGAATCTTTTTTTATCAAAATAATTATTGCTGCGGCATTTCTTATTCTTTTCTTTACTCTGATTACATCCCCTGCGGATGCAGAACTATCTGCCGATAACTCGGCAGATACATCGCACACAGCTGTCATGGTTTTTACCGACTGGCACACAACAGGCGGCTCAACCAAAATGATTAATGAAGTCAAAAGTATGGCAGCTAAACATACAAAAGTTATCGTATGCTTCAACGGAGACAGCGAAACAAATGTTATGAGCTGGGGGTCTTCAAAACCAAAAGCCACGGAAAACTCTGTGAAAAAATGGCGTGATAACGGAGAGTATGTCACTCAGTTTATGTATCTCACAGACAAACTGCTCGGTATTAATAATGTTTATGTTGTTGCAGGCTTAGGGAATCACGAGTTGGGTTTTAATCGTCGTGGAGACACGCCCGAAACAAAATATCTGTATGATTATATCAATCATTTTGAAACCAATACAAGTAAAGTCAATAATATCGTCTCCTCGCTTGGAACACGATTTTTTATAGTAAATACAGAACTGCCGTGGGCTGACGATATTCTTATGCGAAGTCTGTATGATACAAATTCAGTTCCATATCTCAACCGCTCTGTTACAATAGAAAACATAACTTTTATGTCTATTCTCGGACCTGAGGTTCTTGATGAGGAATATTCGAAGTATCATAAAGGGAGCTACTACATCGATGGTACTTTCAGCAATCCATTAACATCAATAATCAATAACCTGAATACATCCGTTAGAAAAATTACAGATAATCTCTCCGATGGCTCGTCAATGGTATTATTGATACACGGTTCTTTTAAAAACGCAAGTACCAACGATTATCTGGAAAAACTGAATCTCGGAGACCAGGCTTATATATTTACAGGTCACACCCATGCGAAAGGATTTAAGAATACAGGAACTTCCAATCCTCTGGTAAGTAATCATATAATCCGTGCTCAGTATCAGCCGAATCCGTTTGGAAAAGGCGTTGCCGCTGTTTATGCGAATCTGAGCGGCGTGTGGTATGACGCAGTAAATCAGGTCGAGAAAAATGGGATAAATGAAAATCCTTCAGATGATGATTCGGGTGAGCTGATTTCATTTGATGATGAACATGTGTATATGGACATTACAAAGCCGGTGGATAAAACTTCGTTTGATGAAAAACGTGATATTTATGTCACGGGATATTTTGAAAATGATGAAGGTGCTGCCGATATATTTGTAAGCCTTTACAAATATAATGATTCAGCGCCGCTCGGATTTGATGAAGAGCCTGTTCGTGTTGTTCAAAGCAATGTCAGTTACAACGGAGAAACATCCGACAATAATGTCAACTGGACGCTGGTAACCGAATTTGTGAATAGTTCTGACGGAATTATTTCAACTGAGGCATTTAACGGAACTGACAAAATCTTAGTGAACAACTCCCAGAATTATTATGTCACGCAGATTTTAGGTATATATGATAACAAATCAGAGCCGTACTCACAGGATTTAACCGCGGGAAAATATGCAATTGTTGCAGAGGTCTTAAACAAGACCACGGGAATCTTCACCGACTTTGTTCATTACAATGAAATTGACGTAGAGCAGGAGCATGTTTTTTTCCTATCACGCGACATCACAATAAATGCCGCTATCTCCCCTGTTGAAGATGATGATGACGATATTCCGCCTGAAAAACCTGTAAGCGGCGGCTACATAATTTACGAACGTTCTGTTGAAAACGGAGGAGAAGTAACCTTTGGATCAAGTCCCAATGTTGAATCTGTAACGCTTCCAGAAGGAACTAAAGGTCAGGTTATTCTTGAACTCAAAACCGATGTGACAGCCCCCGAAGATAAAACGACTTACATGATTTTTGAAATAAACATACCGCAGTATCCTGACGGAGAGGAGGCTGACGTCAATTTCAGAGTATCGGTTAATGATTTGGATAAACTCAAAGCAGCCCCGCAGGATATTTGTCTCTATCACTTTGACGGAACAAACTGGCAGGCTTTACCGACAAAATACACTGTTGGAAGCGACGGATTTGTTTACTATACAGCAGTCGCAACAGAGTTCTCACCGTTTGCGATTGTGTTGGAGAAGAACGCAGCGGTTTCTGATGAAAAAACCGCTGTTGCAACACAGACCCCGACTGCTGAACCGACGACTGCGACAGTAACGGCAACGTCAGTTACAACAACCGCTCCTGTAATACCTTCGGCAGCTGCTGCAACTCAGGCAGCAACAGCAAGTCCCATGAGCTTTGTCGGATTTGTATTAGGTGCAGCGGCTTGCGTCTGCATTTTGAGAAGAAGATAATTCATTTATTTTTCACGATTGAACAATCTCTATATTACGTCCGACATCAATCATTTTGTTTATATGCATTAAGAGCGTATTCTAAAACATGGAAGGTATACGTTCAAACCCTGATTACGCCAAAATCTCAGAAACCCTAAAAGAAGCACTGCATCTGACAGGTTCTCCCGTAGCCGTAAAAATTGTAAAGTCACCCGAGCAGATTCCCGAAGAAATCCCTGAAATTGAAGAGACAGATCGCCACTGCCGTATGGTTTCCCTTGCACGCGAAGGAAAAATCTTCTACGCAACCGATGCAAAACACCAGTGCGGAGGAGGAGCATGGGCTCTCGGATTAAGAGATAAGGGCGCGACTCTTGCAACAGGTATGCACTACTACAATCTCGGAAAATACGAATCTGTTCCTTCAAGCAGAAGAACAATGGACTCTGTTCCGAGTCTGCCGAAAGAGACCTACGCAACACTTTATGCACCGCTTGAAAAAGCAACTTTTGCGCCCGATGTTGTAATAATTTTTGCAAAGCCTCTTGCAGTTCTGAAACTCGCACAGTCCACACTCTACAGACTCGGCGGAAGAATTTACCCGCAGTTTTCGGGAATCCAGTCAATATGTTCTGATGCTACAGCGTATGTCCTCCTCAACGGAAAGCCAAACTTCTCGCTCGGATGTGACGGCTCACGCAAGTTCTCGGGAATTGCAGATGAAGAAATGGTCGCAGGTTTCCCAGCAGAAATTCTTGAAGAGCTTGCCGCGGGAATCACCAAAGTTACGGCAGCACCCGGCTCTAAGAAATAAAATTCAATCTCTTCTTTTTTTAATCGTTCAAAAAAGTTAACCTGTAAAAAATTATTTTGAGTAAAGTCTTCTGACTTTACTGTGCAGGCTCAGCCTTTACAGGCTCATCGCCTTTGTATGTCGGAACTTTCTTACCCACTACGAATAAGAACGCTACAAGGAGCGCTGCTGTGATAAGCAGAGTAATCCAGACATTGAGACCGACGCCTACAAGGACGTATCCAACGACTACTGCGACTGCAATAGTGAGCGAATACCAAATCTGAGTTGTGACGTGGTCAATAAGGCTGCATCCTGCACCCATCGACGAGAGAATTGTAGTATCTGAAATCGGTGAGCAGTGGTCTCCGAAAATTGCTCCGGTAAGAACTGCGGATGAACAGATGATTACATATGAGTAAACGGATGAGTAAGCATCCAATGAAAGGTCTCCTCCTGCAAAGTTCATAATTGCCGCTGAAAGCGGAATTACGAGCGGGAGAAGAATTGCCATTGTTCCGTAAGCTGTTCCTGTCGCAAAGGAAATCAGTGCAGCTGCAAGGAAGATAAGTGCGGGCACAATCCATGGCGGTAAAGTATCCGAAAGTGCGCTTATGAGGAAGTCTGCTGTTCCGACGTCGCCGATAACTGAACCAATAGACCATGCAAGGATAAGCACAATACAAACGAAGAGCATTGACTTCATACCGTGAGCCCAGGTCTCAATACCGTCTTTAACCGAGAAAATCTTGAGGATGAATCCCATTATGATTGCCACAATACAGGCTAAAAGACCTGCCTGGAACAAAACAATACTTGCGTCGGATGAACTGTAGGCTTCACGAACTCCTTCAAGGAAGGAAAGTGAGGCAAACTCTTCGGCTGAAATAAGTCCGTTGCCGTCCATAATGCAGGTAAGTCCGTTGGTGTAGAACAGAATTACTGCGGAAATTATCAGAACTCCTATAGGAATTACTGCGCTCCAGATGTTTGGAGGTGCGACCTTCTTTGACATCGGAAGAACAGCGTTGTCTTCTTTGTTGACGTTGTCGTCGTCGTGTCTTGATGTTTCAATCTGCTCGGTCTCCATTACTTCTGAACCCGGGTTGATTGTCTCACCTGTTGTTCTTGCACGAAGTTCTGCTTTAAGCATCGGTCCGTAGTCGCGAAGGAGGAATCCTACCGCAAAGACGAAGAAGAGAGCCAGAATGTTGTAGAATCTGTATGGGATTGTGTCGATGAAAACACCGTATGCTGAAACACCGGTGATTCCTGCTGCTGTAAGTCCCTGAGTAATGTTTACAAGTTCTGTTCCAATCCATGTGGAGATAAGAACAATTCCGGCAACAGGCGCTGCCGTTGAGTCGACAATGTATGCGAGTTTCTCTCTTGAGATTCTGAACTTATCACAAACAGGTCTCATTACAGGACCGATGATTAATGCATTCGCGTAATCATCAAAGAAGATAACCCACGACGAGAGCCAGATTACAATCTGTGCACTGCGCGGACCTTTGGCAATCTTTGAGATTGCGTTTGCTATTGCACGCATTCCGCCCATTCTTGTAACGAGTGCGATTAATGCACCGATAATTAAGACCTGCATGATGATTCCTGCGTCCCAGCGGTCGGCAAGAGTATCTACAAAGTAGTTTGTTGAGTTGAAGAATGCTGCGGCAATTGAACCGATGATATCTCCCGAAACAATTGCAACCATCCATGCTCCAGACAGAACTCCGAGGAATAATGACAGGATAACATTCCTTGTGAGGAATGCGAGTAAGAGTGCCAGAAGCGGCGGGATAAGTGTCATTATGCCATATTCCAGAGCCATTGCTTCTGCGTCTCCGCCGTCGGGCATTGCGCCTAACTTTATGAGCGGGAGAGCGAAAGCAAGTATAGTCAGAACGATGGCGATAATGTTTGCTAATTTTGATTTCTCCATTAGTTATACACACCTCAGGATAAATGTACCTGATACAGAAAATATTTAAACCCAATATGTATTAAATGCACGCCTTTGCACTCGTAAACTACATCAGCCTAACAGACCAATTATTATGTATGATAGAATTCCTTCCGGCAGTAATTACAGCCGCTCTTACCCTCTTCATCATTCTTGACCCGCTGCTTTCTGTTATGATGTTTATTAATCTGACGCAGAATCTTACAAAGAAGGAGATGATCCGTCAGGCGTTTATTGCAACGGCAGTTGCAGGAGTTCTTATGCTTGTGTTTCTCTTGTTCAACAATATTATTTTCGATATTCTCGGAATCGAACTTGAGAGTTTCAAGGTAGCGGGCGGAATAATTTTGTTTATTTTGGGTCTGCAGATTGTTCTGGGACTTGATATAGGGGGTTCATCGGCAGGACATAAATCTCTTTCAAGTCCTGAGCGTGTCGGCAGAAAATCGATGGCAGGAGTGATTATCGGAACTCCTATTATGTGCGGTCCGGGAGCGATTACTACGGTTATGATTTTAGGCGTTCAGGAGGGTATTTTAATAACTCTTATCGCAGTGATTCTGGCGCTGTTTTTTATCTGGCTGGTTCTTGTCTTTTCGTCAAAAATCAAGGCGCTCCTCGGTGAGACTGTGATTGTTATTCTGTCGAAGATTTTCGGTCTGCTTTTGACAGCTATTGCGGTTCATACAATTTGGACGGGAATAATAGGGCTAATCGGGCTGTCGGTAATTTGAAAATATTTTTTTGAAAAAAAAGGTTATGCAGCCGCTGAGGCTGCTCCGCCGAAGATATAACCGTTTCTCAAAATCTCAGGCATCGCAATTTCAGTCATCTGTCTCTTCGATTTACATACTGTAAATGAAACCTCAGCCTCTGTTCCTTTTACGAAATTGCCTTCTCCGTCATAACCCGCAACGGTAAACTTGTATTTTCCGTAGGGTAGATTTTCCGTAACCGAGCTGTCAAAGAGGTGACCGAATTCATAATTCGTTCCAGCCTCGGTAAAGCCGCCGATAAACGTTCTGTTAAGTTTTCCCGGGAAATTAAATGTTCCGAGAATTTCATTTGTGTAAGTAAAAGTAATAATCTGGTCTTGAGGAATACCTCTGTCGGATGTTTCAAGCGGCAGAACCTCTGCTTCAATCGGTCTTGTAACTCCGTAGAAAATTACATTCTCTCCACGCAGAATTTTAACATTATACGGGGACTTGTCAACTCTTATGTCAAGCGTGGAATTATTCAGCGCTTCAAGATTCAGATTTCCTGGGCTTAGGAGATTATCTTCTGCGCTAATGTCTGCGTGAGTGTATCTTATTCTTGAATCTTTGCCCGCGCTTACTTTTGGAAATTCTTTAAGTGTTCCGGGCAGAGTTTCAAATTTACCTGTCGCCGCATTTCTCCAGGTTACATCAGGCTCGCCGATGTCGTAGTAAAGGAATGTGGTTTTTTCCGAATCGACATAACCATCGGTCAGAATAATAGCGAGTTCAACCTGATAGGTTGCGGGTTTTACTCCGACGTGGTAAACTGTTAAAGTATTGTCGGCTGTTTCCGGATTGTCAATAAGAGTTCCTTCGAGGTAGTTGACGACTTCTATTGCGTTGTTGGGCTGCCAGCGTTCTCTTATCTCATATCCTCCGCTTCCCATCTGGAAATATCCCGGAAACCAGTCAAAGTAAGTTCTGCGGTTATTTTCTTTTGCATATTCTATGAGTTTCTGTTTGGTGTTTTCAGGTCTGAATAATCCTAAGGATGCATTTGTGAGACCGAATGTAAGTTCAACACTCTGCTCGGGCACAACCATGTTTTTTCTCAAATCGTCGGTCATCATAACCCGCTTTCCGTTAACATCAAAAGCCTCGACTACAATTTTGTATTTGCCGGCTGTGATAATTCCCTCAATTTCTTTGAGGTCGCCGTTTTCATCGGGAATAAAGTATGTTCCCATATCTTTTGTTGCACCGCCCTGAATCATACCGTGATAATATGTGTCGGTTACGAGCAGTTTGTTTTCCGCGTTCGCGTATCCGCCGGGTAATTCAATTAAGTCAGGGGCTAAAACTCCACCCCATTTGTAATACGAATCGGTGATTCTGTCCATATTTACATAAGACTCCGGAGTAACGCCGCTTTCGTTGACCTCACTTTGAATCATTCTGACTACTTTTCCGTCTTCGTTTACGAGAGAGATTTTGATGTTTACAGGGGTGTCAGACGGGTTGCTGAAATTTCCCCATACGTAAAAGTCCCTGCCTTCAGCAAGAACAGATTCTTCTGCCGAAGGCTGCGTTATCGTTAAATAAACGGCAGCGGGCGATACTTCTTCCGCAAATACCGGTACTGCCGGAAGAGATACCAGCAGCAGCAGGGAAATAATTATCTTCAATGCTGATTTAGTCCATACTTTCATATCAGTTCACCTGAATACTTTGTGAATTTGGTGCGGTAGATTATATTAGTTGCGGTCAAAATGAAGTGCCGGCCGTATGAAAAAATAACTTCAATTTTTTTCGCAGTCAAGGTCATTATTATTACTGCACAGCCCCAATCTGTTTATCAGAGAAATATGTCTGATGAAAATGTAGTTGTAGTCGAGCAGGGTTCATCCGATGCGCAGAAAATAGCGAAGGCTATGTCTTCTCCGACTGCTTCGGATTTATTCAATAATTTGTCTGTTGCTCCGATGAGCGCAACAGCACTTGCCGAGAAAACAGGTCTGCCTTTGACAACCGTGAAGTATCATCTTGGGAATTTATTGGATGCGGGCCTTATCGAGATTGAAAAAACACGTTGGAGTAAAAAGGGGCGCGAGATGAAAATTTATGCTATAAAAAATCAGGTTGTAATTCTTGCGCCGAGGAAAAATGTCAACGTGAAGGGCATCATAGAAAAATACGGCGCGGTTGCCGGGGCTATTGCTGTAGGCTGTTCTCTTGTTCTGGCAATTCCACAAACGCTTCTTCAGGTGAACAGTGGGAACGCCGGGTTGATGGAAACCGCAGTTACGGGCAATCTTTTGATGAATGATGGTTTTGGAGTTTCAAAATCGGTTGCTCCTTCTGCAGCGGCAATTCAGGACGGGTTTGACATTGTGCAGTTGATACCGACAATTCATACAGTCGTTCAGGGATTTTTGGTAACTTCACTTGTGATTCTTGCAGGGCTGATGATTTACGAAATTTGCAGAACAAGGCACATCAGATAATTAAAAAAATAACAATACCTTTTTTGCGGTAACAATAATTTCATAGATTGTTTTTTAAAAAAATCAGAAACGGTTTTTTGCCGTTTCTGATTAAAAAGGGAGAGTTTTTGGAGAGTGGTGTTTTTTATGTGGTACGTGTCATTTAGTTTTATTGTATTTGTCGAACGGGCTTTGCAGAATCTATGAGGTGTGTATCCGAACAAAGGCTGGTGCATTTTACCTTTATTCCTTATGGAATTTTTGTTGGTCTCTGCGAAACCCGCTTGCGACCCGCGCTCTGTTTCGCGGGTTGCTATAATTTAATATGATGTTCAACAATATAAAACTTTGCCACATTGCACGGCATTGATGGCATGCATCAATGCCGCCCACTTTGCAAAGCATTAATAATTCAGAGAGCCAATAATCTTTAATGGCAGACCAGACGGGCGATTTCTCGCAAATACTGACGCTTTTAAAGGACAATCCAAGAGGCATGTCGGTAACTGAAATTGCTGAGTCAGCGCATCTGAACAGAAATACAATAGCAAGATACATGGACACGCTTCTTGTATCCGGCAGGGTTGAGATGCGCACATTCGGAAAAGCCAAAGTTTTTTTTATCTCCAAACGAGTTCCTGTTTCTGCAATGCTGAACCTTTCATCGGAAATGGTGATTTTAATCAGTTCAGATTTGAAAGTAATTCAGGCTAACGAATCCATAGTTCACTTCCTTTCCTGCAGCAAAGAAGACATTGTCGGAAAATATGTTTACGAAGGAAAATGCAAAACCTTCTGCAACGACGTTTTATCAGACCAGATTCGCAGAGCGGTTCAGGGCGAGATGATTAAAGGAGAAATCAGACTTATCAGGAACGGCAGCGACTGCATACTTGACCAGAGAATTTATCCGATGGTTCTCCCAGATGGAAGACCCGGCGTCAGTGTGGTCTTTGACGACATCACAGAAAAAGAAAACGCGAAAGCCGCTCTTGAACAAAGTGAATCAATGTTTCGCAGACTTGTTGAAACCGTAAGCGACGTAATCTGGTCTTTGGACGAAAACAGCACAATACAATACATCAGCCCGCAGATAAAGAACGTAACAGGCTACACTTCGGAAGAACTCATCGGAAAAAAATTCTCAGACCTCATGCCCAAAGGTGCGGCGGCAAGATTTTTATGGGAATTATCCTCTGAACTCTCCCGAGAAAACGGTTTTGAGATTCCCGAATTTCCTATGCTCTGCAAGGATGGCAGAAAAATTTACTGTGAGTTCAGCGGCACACCAGTAACAATAAAAGGCGAAGATGAAGTTTTTATGGGATACAACGGAGCAATGCGCGACGTTTCGGAACAAAGACGCGCCGAACGCGGAGCAAAACGCTGGAAATATTTCCTTGACGGCGTCATAGATAATATTCCGAGTATAATCACTGTCACAGATATCAAAAGCGGTCAGTATTATTACGTCAACAAATCCGCAGAAGAGGCCCTTCATATCACAAAAGCCGAGTTTGCAAATCTGAAATCCGGTGAGGTCTTGAAAAGTATGGGTTCTGTCAGCCTCACCCGCGCAAACGATACGGCAGCATCACTTAAAAGACCCGAATATGTTGCAGAGGATGAAATCAAAATCAACGGGAAGACGAGATATATTTCTGCAAGAATTTTTCCGATGGCTTTGTCTGTCGACAGAGAATATCTGATTACGATTATTGATAATATATCAGACGAGGTCGCGGACAGAAAACGTCAGCTTCTTTCAAGAGAGCTTGCGTTTACGATGGAAAGTGTCTCCACTATTTCTGAAATGACCGCCCCGATTATAGAGATGCTCCCGAAAATCTCCGGCTTTGAGTCGGTGGCGTTTTATCAGAGAAGCATCTTTGATGATTTTGTTCTGATGAAGTCCAACGGTCAGGGGAAGTTTGCTCCGGCGGTTGTAACTGATTCTATTATTGACCGCGTGATGAAGAAGGGTGAGCCGGCAATTTTTGATAAATACAGGATGGGGCTGCTGCCAGAAAATTCCGAGACGATGATGACCGGCGTTAAGTCTTTGGTGCTGATGCCGATTGTTTTTGAGGGAAGGACGGTTGCGTCGATTGTCATAGCTTCAAAGCATTCGCTGTCTCCAGACGCTTCGCTTCGTTCACTTCTTGTTTCGATTGCGTTCCAGATTAGTGCGGTTGCTTCAAGATGTCTTTTGCGCGAGAAACTTGAGCGCGAGTGCAGCAGAACTGCAAAATATCTGGATGCTGCGAGGGTGATTGTCGCGGCAATTAATTCCGACGGAAACATTGAGATGATTAATGCGTTCGGTGCCGATTTGCTCGGATATCATAAGTCCGAACTGCTTGGAAGAAATTGGTTTGAAACTGTTGTCCCAACCGATTTGAGAAAGCAGAGGACAGATGTTTTTGAGATGGTTATTTCCAATGCCTGTGTGAGTGAGGATAATGTGTTCAGGGGAAAACTTGTTTCACGCAGTGGTGAGGAAATAGGTGTTTTATGGAAATGTTCCGTGATGACCGACGAGGAGAAGAATGTCGACGGAATTTTGATTACCGGAGATATTGTTTAAAGGGATACACTACCCATAATAAGTTGTAACAATACTTTATCAATTTAAAAAATAACTGAGGGGAGTATATTAATTATCTCTTGAATCTCTCATCAGAACGTGCCTTTTCTATATCTTCGACTTTTCCTTCAAACCATCCGTATCTTTCATCGGGATACGAATCAAACGGCGGCACATAAGGTTTGATGTCAATTATAGGAGTTTCATCAAGAATATCAACATCACCTACTTTTATCAGATTTTTATCTCGTGAGATTAGTCTCAGAACAGAAAATCCGAGTGCATTGGGTCTTCTCGGAATTCTTGTCGCAAAAACTCCGTGTGCTGTTGTATCAAGAAATGGTTTTGCTGTCAGAAGAGGGCCGGCACTTTTATGCAGGTGATAAAAAACCATAACTCGGGTGAAGCCGTCAATGCCTTCAAGTCCTTCTTCAAACTCAGGAAGAATCTCAAGAGTTCCCTCAAATTCTTTAGCCGCAGGGGGTTGAATGGGCATGCCCGATAAATCTTTGTGCGGAGAATGAATTATTCCAATCGGCGAAAAGGTAATTGAATCCATATTATTTCTATATGGTGTTAATTAAGAAAAATACATGAGATTGGTTTTTGTGCGCGGGTAAAAATTAACGAAATAAAATCATCTAAACAGTAAAGTTAACTCATTTTATTTTCACACCGATAATAATCGAAACAATCGAAAATTTGTGTTAAGTTAACTTTAAGATTATAAACCCAAATTCACAGACGATTAGTTTGGATAATAATGCAGATGAAATATATGACTGCTGTCTGCCCGTACTGCGGAACAGGCTGCAGCCTTAACTTAGTTGTTACAGACAGTGGTGTTGTCGGATATGCCCCGTATCACCGCTCGCCCATAAACCGCGGAAAACTATGCACACGCGGACTTCACGCGGCAAAATCAGTGAACGAATTCAGAATAACCAAACCTCTTTCAAAAGGCAATGAGGTAAGCGAAGATTCTATTTTTGATGAAGCCCTCAAACTCAAAAACTATTCAGGCGATGACCTCGCTGTTTTTGTTTCTTCAAGGCTCACAAACGAAGCAATATACTTGGTGAAGCGTTTCGCAAAAGAGATTCTTAACTGTGAAAATGTTAGAACATTTACTGATGCCGCAGTCTCAAAATCGGTTGTCAAAATGGATGACCTCAAAAAAGCCGACGCTGTTTTGGTTATTGACGACACAATGAAGAAACTCCCCGTCTCGTGCAATAAACTTTTCTTCGCACAGGAATTGGGCGCAAGAATTTACTATGCAGGTGCTGACTCATACTCCGCAGTTCAGGCAGACGAAGCGGAAATCTTTGAAGAAGGAAAGTTCAGTATCCCCCAGAACTTTACCGATGACCTCAAAGCCGCAAAGAATGCTTTTGTCGTATGCTTTGCGGGAAGCACCTTTGCTAAAGATGCGGCAGAATATGCGAAAGCAAACGGGCTTAAGTTTGCTGAACTTTACGAAACAAGCAACGGACGCGGCGCAGCAGAACTCGGCTGTATGCCTTCATACTCGGAATTCAAATCAGCCGAAAAAGTTCCGAAAGCAATGCTCGTCTTTGCCGAGTGCCCGGAATTTGACACAGAAATTTACGGTGAATTAATTCCCCAATTTGAAAAAGTTGAGGAACTTGTAGTCGCCGCATCACACGCAAGCGTCTTAACCGATATCGCAAACGCAGTAATCCCTCTTACTTCATTTGCAGAATACGACGGCACATTAACCAACTGGGAAGGCAGAGTTCAGAATTTGAAAGCCGCTGCTGCTGCACCGGCAGGTGTCAAGACTCCGTATGAAATCATAAAAGAACTTTCCGCAAAAGCAGGAAAGGAGATTTCGTTTGAGAATGCGGAAAGTATTTTTGCAGAACTCAAAACCAAAGTCCCGGCTTATGCAAATATCAACGACGTTGCGACAGACGGCGTATTTATTAAGGAGGTCTGAAAATGTCGGCAAAAGGTGATATGTTTTACAGCTGGACAAAATCCGATTCAATCAAAGGAGAATGCGGAGGAGCAGTAACCTCGCTTCTTCAGTATGCACTCGCAAGCAAAACCGTTGATGCGGTTCTTGCGGTCTGCAAAGGTGCAGACCTTTACGATGCCAAACTTGAATTAATAACTGACGCAGCGGAAGTACCGAAAACCGCAGGTTCCCTTCACTGCGGAACATTGCTGTCGGCAAAGATGGTTAAGAAATATCTTGGCGGTGCAAAAGATATGAAAATTGCAGTCCCCGTAAAAGGCTGCGACGCAATGGCGTTCTATGAACTTGCGAAACGCAATCAGATTAACCTTGACAACATCATTTTAATCGGTGTGAACTGCGGAGGAACTGTTTCTCCGGCAATTGCCCGTGAAATGATTGCGGACAAATACGAGACAGACCCTGATGCAGTATTCAAAGAGGAGATTGACAAAGGTCAGTTTATTATTGAATACAAAGACGCAAACGGAGTTCACCAGACAAGAGGAATCAAAGTTGATGACCTTGAGGAGACACCCGAAGGCTACGGACGCCGTATGAACTGCCAGCGCTGCAAGTGTAAAATTCCGCGTCAAGCAGATTTGGCGTGCGGTAACTGGGGAGTTATAGGTCCGAAAGCAGGCAAGGCAACTTTTGTTGAGGTCTGCTCACCGAAAGGAGCGGCACTTCTCGATGCGGCAATTTCCGCAAACGCTGTTGAAGTCTGCGCTCCAGACCAAAAGGGGCTTGAGATTCGCGGAAAAGTTGAGGGCGCGATGCTGAAACTCGGAGACAAGAACCGCAAAAAACAGTTTGAAAAACTCGGAGAAGGAAGCGAGAGACTTGAAAAAATTATGAAAATCACTTCCCGCTGTATTGCCTGCCGTGCCTGTATTGAGAACTGCCCGATTTGCTACTGTGTCGAGTGCTCAACCGCGAAACCGCATCTGATTAATCAGACACAGGTTCCGCCGGACTTTATGTTCCATTTAATCAGATTCGCACACATAGCGGATTCGTGTATTAACTGCGGTCAGTGTCAGGAACTCTGCCCTGTGGATATTCCGAATGCGCTGTTTATGCACGCCCAGCAGGTCGAACTCGAAAAGATGTTCGGTCACAAGCCGGGCTACAGTATGGAGCTTCCTGTTCTCGCATTTGCGGAAGAGCCTATGGAGCGTGCACGTCTGAATGCAACCGGCTCGGACATGATTTACGAAAACGTCTTCGGCGAACAGCAGTAAACGGATTCAACTCCGTTCTCTTTTTTTACAGGGAACTCCTCATTAAATATATGGATGCGGATAGTTTCGGGACTGTTGAAAAGTATATGCTTGAGTGTATGGCAGAAGATACTGCCCACGGGAAAGATCACATTTATCATGTGCTTTACGGCGCTCTGCTGATTGCCGAGGATTTTGAGGAAGTTGATTATGACTGTCTTATTGTTTCCTGTCTTCTGCACGATATAGGCAGAGAGGAGCAGTTGAGAAATCCGAAACTTTGTCATGCGGAAGTCGGGGCACAAAAGGCTGAGCGATTTCTTTTATCCTGCGGATATTCGGATTCTTTTGCGGCGAAGGTTTCGGACTGTATCAAAACACACAGGTTCAGGAAAGGGCAGACTCCGAAAACCATTGAAGCGAAGATTTTGTTTGACGCGGATAAACTTGATGTGACCGGAGCGATTGGGATTGCCAGAACACTTGCATACAAGGGACTTCACGGGACATCGCTTTATGAGATTGATTCTGATGGCAGTGTCTCAGGCGGTGAAAATGATTCGTCCGATACGTTCTTCCATGAGTATAAGTTTAAGCTGGAAGGGATGTATGACAGATTTTATACAAAACGCGGCAGCGAACTTGCAGCTGAAAGAAGAAAAGCTGCCGAAGATTTTTATGAGGCTGTGCTGAATGAAGTTCGGAATGTGACATTATGCAGTCGTCATCTGCTGAATGGTAAGATAGAATAGTTATTGTGAGGATTTATAAGAGCCTATCCAATATAGAATCTGATATTTAAATAGGAGTTCCGCGGTTGATTATCATCAATCAGCAGGGATCTGTTCAACAGCGATTAAATCCGTTGGACAAGATTTAGTATAAGTTTACGGTTACGATGCTGATACATTTAGTGGTGTAACGAAATTTGTATACACTGCAGCAGAAAACTTAGTCTAAAAAAATAGCGAAGTACTGTGAGAAATGAACCTGCGAAAGATATCGTGTTTTACAATTTCAGAAAACATCGCGTAAGTCCTATTAAAAGAGAGATTATTTTAGGAGAGGGGGAGTATTTTCGAAATGCATGACCGGTGCAAAGTACGTAACTACAAAATCTGTGCATTTCTATTTTTATGGTGAATGAAGATAATACTCCTGTCCTTTGTTTTTTCCGAGTGTTTGTTTATAGCCGCAAACAATATCCGGTATGTGCCGGCTAGAGTTCAGCCATAAATATATTATCTATCATGTTATTAAAAATAAGCAGTTTAATTTTAGTTAAATAAAACATATTAAATTAACAAAAGACAATACATGTATCTGCGTCAAAAAAATATTGGTTAATCCGGTTAAACAAACTCATAAAAAATATTATTAATAATTTATTTATTATTATACGTCAAATAAGAATGGTCGATAACCTGTTGTATTATTAAGTCTTTTTGAGTATTTTATTTGATGAGACTTCGACGAGAGTGTATATATTCAGCGGTTCCGACATAATGGATTTAGGAATTCATTTATGACTATGAGTACGATGTATCCGAAATTTTCCAAAACGACGGATGGAGATATCGTTATTATGGAGCAGAGGCTCCTGAAAAAAATATCTCATCTTCTTTTGGATACAACCAAATGTACCGGATGCGGTATCTGTGTCGACTCCTGCCCTAAGGAAGCAATCACTTTAGGCATGGTCGGTGCGGTAGTCCGCGGAGCAACTGCCGATGGTGCCCCTGTTGATATTAACCCATCAGTTTGTTCTTATTGCGGTGTCTGTACGGTAATGTGTCCGTTTGGTGCGTTAGATTTAGAAGTTGACGGTGAAAAGAGCCTGCCGATTAAAGAGCAGGAAGGTTTCCCAGAGTATGACTATACCGCAGAAATCAGCGAGGACAAATGCGTCCGCTGCACAATCTGCAGTGAGGTCTGTGACCACGATGCAATTAAGCGTGAAATCCCTGCTTACGAAGGCGAAGAAAAAGGTGGAGCACTCCGTCAGACCGCACTTGATGCAGAAGTTTCTTTTGTCGTTGACAAAGACAAATGCAATGTCTGCGGAATCTGCGGTTCGCTTTGTCCGGCAATCACCGTTGCACGTGACCCGTTCAACGCAGGCATTTTAAAATCGACCGGAGAAGTTCTCTGGGACGAGGCAAAATGTAATGCATGCAATGTTTGTGCGGATGCCTGCCCGACCGATGCAATTACTGTAAAAAGAGTTGTCAAAGAAAACGCAAAACTCGCAGGAAAAGTTGTAATCGAAAAAGAAAACTGTGTGACATGCTCATGGTGCAAAACAGTATGTCCGTCAGATGCTATTACTATTAAGAAATTCTTCGAAGGAGAGGTTACTTTTAATCAGGCAAAATGTCCGGGAGGATGTTCAACCTGTGTCGATGTTTGTCCGTGTAATGCAATTTACCTGCCGACACCTGTTCCGGCATTTATGATGAAGCGTAATTCCATTGAGGATAAAATCGCAGTCAACCGTGACCTGTGTATCCTTTGCGGTGC
>JAUNXW010000111.1:0-2134 GCA_030539595.1 Methanocorpusculum sp.
ACCCGTCTCCCCCCTGTAAACTCCCCCTCCCTCATAACCAATTTCAGCCGTACCTGTAGTCAGAACAAAACGGTTAACATCCTGACTCCAGACAGGCACAATATAATTATCATTCTTCACCAAAGACAAAGTCCCCGCCTTCTCACTCTTCAAAGCAATCTGCCCCGAAGAAAACGAAGAAACAGAAGAACCCACAGGCAGCAGAACAGAAACATTCAGAGAAGTAAAATTATTCTTATGAAGATTATCAAGCATCACCTTATAATCAATCATCGCATCTGTAACCGCAACAGCATGAGCCTCATTAGCCTCGCGAATCTGTCCCGGGATACCAAGCAAAGCCCACATCCCAACAGCAATAGCAATAATTGCAAGAATAGTCACAAACGCTATAACAACCGAAACTCCGGAATCTCTATCTCCGATCATATCAATCCCCAATCCAGACAGACATCACACAATAGTCTCCATCAATCTTTTCAACAAAATACTCAATAACAGCCGCTTCATTACTTCCTTTTGTCGAATTTTCAAAATCCTCAGGCACAACAACCTTATATTCCGACACAGCCGCAAGAGGTGTATACTTAACACCCGCAACATCGGTTGTAAGATTTCCGCCGTCATAAATAATAGTTATATCAGGCGCATACATATTCGACGTTGAATAAACAATCCTCAGACTGTAATACTTATCACCATTAGAATTTTTAAATTCGGCAGATGTATTTTTCCCAACACTAATTGTTCCAAACGACATCAGCGTCTTCAAATCCGGAATCACCGTCATCTTTGACTTATCAGAAGTCGGCGCAAGATTAATAATCTTCATTCTCTTGACATCCGTTGCATTTGAAAGACACATCGTATCAATATCTTTTTTCAAATCCGCAATCTCAAACTCAACCGCTGTATTATGCTGAAGCTCATCGTTCGTCCCATACATCGGCAAAGCAACAAGCACCCACATCATAACCGCAAAAATGGCAATAATAAGCACAAAAGCAAAACCGACAACTTCGGTAACACCATCATCCTTTTTCAAAATCACGGGCTAACCCTCACATCAATTTCATATTCCAGAATAGTAACATATTGAATATTGGTCACGCTTGTATTGAGAATATTATTATTCCAATAATCAAAATAATCCGAAGTTACATTATAGAACTTTTTATCGTAAACCTCTATTGGATCTGAAGCTCCTTTGTATGTTATCTTGACTGAAACAGGGAAGTTTCCAAGAATAATTTCTTCCTTCGGTGAGGATACATTAACCAAGTAAAGTTTACCGCCGCCCATGATGGGAGAACCGAGAAGATACTGGTCGCCTTCGGTATTTCCGTAAAACACCGCACCGCCGTCATACACAATAGTAAAGTCATCGGAATATTCATTGAACGAAGTGTATGAAATCCTCATAAGGGAAACATTGTGCACGTCGCCGTTAATTTTAATAATTTCATTGTATTTTGTATCATTAAAACTGAAACTTGTTCCGCCGCCTATTTTTATTGTTCCCGAGCCAAGAGACGGAGACAGAAACAGCAGTGTTGAAATATCCGTTCCCTTTGTCGGAGAAAGTGAAACAAGCCTGTCGATACTTGTTTTTCTATCGGCAGTCCAGAGCAGATCAACTCCCGTTTTAATATCGGAAAATTGCCTTAGCACCTCCTCATCGTGCTTAATTTCAACATTATGACCTTCCGACGGGACATAAAAAATAACCCATGAAGCGAGGAATACAACTATCATCGCAAAAATAAGCATGAAGGCTATAACTTCGGAGACCGCATCATCAGAGTGCTTTTCAGACATTTATAAATGATTTATATGTTGTTTTTTATAGTATAGAATATTTCCCTAACATTAGACAAGGGGGAGCTTGTCCATTAGTCTAATCTGATATTTTAATTAATTTGAAATTATAGTTTGTTGATCTTTGAGCGCGTATCGTTTCACCAGTACTTCACTAATTTTATTAGACTAAGTTTTGTGCTTCGCTTCGTTTATCAACGCTGAGCGGAGAGATTATCGTAGCGAAGCAAAAAGTTAGTCGAAATAAATTATGGTTTCTTTTGGCGGTGTGAGTGATAGACACCGCTCGCGTCTTTATCAAACCTACAGAAAATAC
>JAUNXW010000111.1:2234-5616 GCA_030539595.1 Methanocorpusculum sp.
ACGCAAAGAAAAATATACCCATCCTCATTTTTAAAAAAGATAAAACATCAACATTCTTCTAAACAATATAATTAACCATTGACATATGTCACACTGACACACGTTAACACAGAGCATATTATTAAATACAAAAAACACCAATCTATTATAAGCACACTAACAACTGCATAAAGCCGGAAAAAGTGTAATTTGGGTAAATCCGGCTTGCTTAAATGTCGGGTTACCGTTTTGCTCTTTTTCTGTTCTTTAAGTATAATCGTTCCTGTGCCGTAAGGTGAACAAAAATGGATATTGATACTGGTGCAACAGCTTGGGTTCTTATATCAGCCGCATTGGTATTGATGATGGTTCCCGCAGTAGGGCTGTTTTACGGTGGAATGGTAAGAAGAAAAAACGTCATCTCAACAATGATGCTCTCGTTCGTCGCGCTCGCGCTCGGAGTTGTCCAATGGATTATCATTGGCTACTCGCTTGCGTTCGGAAGCGACACAGCAGGACTTATAGGCTCGCTTGAGTACCTCGGTCTCGGAAACATAGGTCTTGACGGAATTACAAACGGCATACCCGACGTACTGTTCATCTGTTTCCAGATGATGTTTGCATGTCTGGCACTTGCGATTCTCTCATCCGGCGTTGTCGGGCGTGTTAAAATGTCGTCTTACATCGTCTTCGGTCTCCTGTGGCTGACAATAGTCTACGCTCCTCTTGCACACTGGGCTTGGGGTGGAGGCTGGGCCTCACAGCTCGGAGCTCTTGACTTTGCCGGAGGGACTGTGGTTCATATCAGTTCGGGATTTGCGGCTCTTGCCCTTGCCCTTGTAATCGGTAAGCGTATCGGTTTCGGCACTCAGAACTTTGCCCCGCATAACATTCCAATGACACTTCTCGGCGGAATGTTTTTGATTCTCGGCTGGTTTGGATTCAACGCAGGTTCTGCTCTTGCAGCAGACACACTGGCAGCCAATGCGTTCCTTGTAACAGCCGCCGCATGCGCAACCGGAGCACTTACATGGATGTTCATCTCATGGATTGGAGGAAAGCCCGGCTCGCTTGGATTTATTTCCGGAGCAATTGCAGGTCTTGTCGGAATCACACCTGCTGCAGGATATGTGAATGTAATGGGAGCTATGCTGATTGGAATAATTACCGCGGCGGTCTGTTACTTCTTCCTTAACCTGAGGATGAAGAAGGGTCTTGATGAAAGTCTTGATGCGTGGGCAATTCACGGTATGGGCGGATTTACTGGAGCAATCCTTACGGGAATCTTCGCGGTTTCCGCAATCTGCGGTGTCGGAGGACTTCTTGAAGGAAA
Source organism: Methanocorpusculum sp. (assembly GCA_030539595.1). Lineage (GTDB taxonomy): Archaea > Halobacteriota > Methanomicrobia > Methanomicrobiales > Methanocorpusculaceae > Methanocorpusculum. The sequence goes on from JAUNXW010000111.1 coordinate 3,547, forward strand.
CATTGCTCAGTTCGGTGTTCAGTGTCTTGATGCGGTAATAGCCGCTGTCTACGCATTCGGAGTTACGGCGCTTCTTGCCTGGATTATAAACAAGACTATTGGTCTTAGGGCAACTACAGAAGAAGAGTATGTCGGTCTTGACCTCGCACAGCACGGCGAACAATTGAACGATTAAGGAGATTGATAAAATGAAGATGGTTACAGCAATTATCAGACCGGAAAAGGTTGATGAGGTTCTTAACGCTTTCGAAAAACACAATGTTCCCGGAGTTACAATTACAAATGTTCTTGGACGCGGTGAACAGGGCGGCATCTGTCTTCAGTACAGAGCCGGCAAGATGCAGATTCATACGCTTCCCAAAACGAAGCTGGAAGTTGTTATTCAGGATAAATATGTCGAAGGTCTGATAAAATTAATCCGCGAACATGCACACACGGGAGAAAAAGGAGACGGACGTATATTTGTTCTTCCGGTTGAAGAAGTTGCGTGGGTCAGGTCTGATGAAATCATCAAAGGCGATGATGTCGTCGCTGATTCACAATAATTTTTTTTATCTTGTCACAAATTTTTAGAGACTGCTTAATTAATTTGAGATTATATTTTGTTGATATTGTGGTGCTTTTTTACACCACAAAATGTATCCGCACCTTTACCGAAAACTTAGACTAAATCTTGTCCAACAGATTTTTTTACAGTATAACAATCTCTAATTCCCGCCCTCTCAACACTACATTAAAAAGAGGATAGAGACAAATAGTATATCATCTTGGTCATGCACACTGAAAAGGGAACATCCGAACTCGAAGAATTGCGCAGCCGCCTTCTTGATTTGACATTGAAGAACAATCTTCTAAACTACAAGTCAGCTCCGGGAAGGTCAATAAATATCGTCTGCACAAATCCCGAAAATATTTACAAAACACTCGTCTTGGACGAAAAGGGCATGAAATTCTACCCTGCCGGAAAAGACACAACGAGCGGTGCGGAAGAAAGAAAAATCTGGAAATACCCCGCATTTTCAAAAACCGAAAAATACGAAGAACTCATCTTAAACACACCATACAGCGACATCGAACTCAGAAAAAGATTATACGCGCTTCAGGCAAAAAGCCGCACCGTATTTGAAGAACAGGGTTATCCCGTTCTCTATCTTGCAGTCGGATTTATTCAGTGGACTGAAAAAGAAAATCAGAGCAGATACTTCAAAGCTCCGCTTATCTTAATCCCCGTCGAACTTGAACGCCAGAAAGTCAAGGAAAACTACACACTCAAATGGACGGGAGATGACCCTGTCGTCTCTCCTTCGCTTGTTGTAAAACTCGCGGAGCAGGGAGTTGTAATAAAAGATTTGGTAACTCATGAAACCGCCGAAGATGTTGCCGCATACTTTGACTCAGTCGCGGAAGCCGTAATCGCAAAAGAATGGACGTTTATACCCGACGTAACTCTTGACTTATTCAGCTTCAGAAAGTTCGTAATGTACAAGGACTTAGACCCTGAAAGCTGGAAAGAAGAAAATCCGTTTGAAACAAACACACTCATAAAAAATATCTTCCGCCCCGAAGCCGCAGAAATTCAGACCGAAAAAATTCTTGAAAACGAACTTGACGACAGACTTCCAAGCGAACGAAGCTACAATATAATGGACGCCGACTCCTCGCAGATTGCTGTTATCGAAGAAGCGAAGTCCGGCAAAAACTTAGTGGTTGAAGGCCCGCCGGGAACGGGAAAAAGCCAGACCATTGCAAACCTTATTGCCGAACTTCTTGAAATGGGCAAGACTGTCCTTTTCGTCAGCGAAAAAATGGCGGCACTTGAAGTTGTCAAACGCAGACTTGACAACGCAGGACTTTCAAGATTCTGTCTTGAACTCCACAGCCAGAAAGCTAAAAAAGCCGAGCTCATACGTGAACTCGAAAAATGCACACAGCACCCTGATTCTGAAGGAATTGATTCAAAAGACTGTCACTTCCAGATAAACGCCCTGAGAAACGAACTTTCCGGCTACTGCAAAGAACTGAAAGAGCCTATCGGTCAGTGCGGATTTACCCCGTATGATTTGTTTGGAA
>JAUNXW010000112.1 GCA_030539595.1 Methanocorpusculum sp.
ACGGATGCGTTGAGACGACGATGGATTATGATAAACTTATGGAAGCGGCTTCTTTGGGGCTTGAAACTCCGTTAAAGATTAATTACGATAAAACGGAGTAGGATGCTTCAAAGCCTTCCAATATTTTACACATCAGCACCAATAATTAACGAATGGGCGTCGTAGAAGACATAAACACAGCCGCGAAAATAATTAACGAAGCGGACGCTGTAACACTAATCTCTCACATTGACGCCGACGGAATCACAAGCGAAGCAATAGTCTCGCAGGCACTGACGCGGGCGGGAATCTCGGTGAACCCTGTTTTTATTCGTCAGCTTGAACCCCTCACAATGAAACATATCCCAAAAGACGACACTCTGAAAATCTTCACAGACTTGGGAAGCGGTCAGCAGAACCTTCTTGAAGAAGCAAAAATCTCTGCGGACAAAGTCATCATCCTTGACCACCACATAGCACAGGAAGCACCGAACGGAACAAAATATTTCCAGGTAAACTCACAATTCTACGGCGAAGAATACGCAAAGTGCAGCGCTGCCGGAATTGCTTATCTACTCGCGCGTAAAATAAGCGAATCAAACAAAGACCTTGCCAAACTTGCTGTCGTCGGCAACATCGGCGACATGATGGCTCGCGAAAACTGCATGCTCACAGGCGCGGCTCACTGGATAGCAGAAGACGGAGAATCCGCGGGCAAAGTAAAAATTGTGCGCGGAATAAACTGTTACGGCTTATCAACAAGAGCCCTTCACATAGTTCTTTCAAACTCCGACGACCCGATAATTCCCGGAATCTCCGGCGCTCCCCAATCGGCAATTAAACTGCTCCTCAAAACAGGAATCTACAAATCCCAAACCGACACTAAAACTTTTGAAGAACTGAACACAGAAGAAATCAAAATATTATCAAGCGCTCTTGCTCAGCAGATGATTGCAAACGGTGAATCTCCAGAACGCTTAATCGCGGAAATTTATTTCTTTCCGGACGAAACTATAAAAACACCGCTTCGAAACGCCTCCGAATACGCCACAATGCTTAACGCATGCGGCAGATGGACAAAACCCAAGATAGGTGAAGCAGTCTGCTTCGGCGACCGCGGAATAAAATACCGCGAAGCCGAACACATGCTCAGGCATCACCGTTCAATAATCCGCGAACTCTGCGAATACATTTTAGAAACCGGCGTCGAAGACATGGGAAGTATTCAGGCAATCAACACCGGAAACAGATACCCGGATACTATTGTCGGAATCGGTGCGGGGATGGCTCTTTCAAAACTTAACCCGGACAAACCCATTCTTGTGATGTGCGAGGTCTCTGACGAACCCGATTTATTAAAAATCTCAATGAGAACTTACGAAAAAGTTCTGCGCCGCGGTGTTGATTTACAGGAAGTTTTAGTCAAAGCATCCGCTGAATTCAACGGTGCGGGCGGTGGACATAATATTGCAGCGGGCGCATATATACCCAAAGGTTGTGAAAATGATTTCACCAGAAGAGTTAACGAACTTGTCGAAAACCAGTTTGCCGCGGGTTCGAAGAATCGCTGATTTCCAGTTCGGCAGAGGAGCAGGTCTGGCGCTGTTTCCCGACGACGTCACGTTTGCGTATTCAAATACAAAAAGAGTGCGCTACGTAAATCTCGGAAAAGAAAGACTTGTAACTCTTCGCGCAAGCGACGGGCGCTTCACGCTCGGCTACGCGGGAGCCAAACGTCTTCATGATTTCCTCCCGTCACCTTCAAACCGCGTCGAAATAATTGACGAAGCAGTTCCCTTTGTTGCTGACGGAAAAAATGCGATGGCAAAACACGTTGTTAAAAGCGACAATGAAATTCTTGCCGAAGACGAAGTCTTTGTTGTGGACAAAGACGATAACCTGATTGCAACCGGTATGGCAGTTTTATCCGGATGCGAAATGATTGGGTTTAATTATGGTACAGCTGTAAAAACTAGACAAGGAAAAAATAAGTAAAAGAGTTGATAAAAAATGATGCCTGGAATTAATCCTAAACAAATGAAAGCCGCTATGAGAAAAATGGGTATGAAGATGGACGAAATCGAAAACGTTGAGAAAGTCGTCGTATATACTCCGTCGGGTAATTATGTGTTTGAAAATGCGCAGGTCGTAGGCGTTACAATGCAGGGACAGACCTCCTATCAGTTAACGGGCGACATGCACTTTGAAGAAGCCGCGGTTGTTATACCCGACTCCGACGTTGAACTTGTCGCAGGTCAGACTTCTGTTTCCCCCGAAAAAGCGAGAGAAGCTCTTGAAGAGTGCAAAGGCGACATCGCGGAAGCAATCTTGAAATTAACGGCAGTATGATCGGAAACAGGCGCGTTATTCTTCGCGGAAACAACCGTGAATACTACGTTAAGGCAGGCGAGGGTAAACTCTCCACCGATTTGGGCATGATAGATTTAGCAGACGCAGCGAATGCGGATGACGGCGGCGTTGTTTACACACATCTTGAAAAACCGTTTATGGTTCTTCTTCCGAAAGCGACCGACTTCTTTTCACACGGAAAAAGAACCGGCGCTCCGATGATGCCCAAAGATATCGGAACTGTTATTGCATACACCGGTATGTGTTCACGCGACAGAGTTCTTGATGCGGGAACAGGTTCGGGTATTGCGGCAATATTTTTCGGCGGGTGCGCAAAATCAGTTGTCACGTGTGAAGCCCGAGAAGATTTTTCAAAAATCGCGGCTGGAAATATCTCAGATGCCGGTCTTGAAAATGTTGAGGCAAGAGCCTGTGATTTTCTTGACGTAGCGGACGGACCTTACGATATCGTTCATCTTGATATGCAGATAGAAGCCTTTCACGTTAAACACGCCTACGAACTGTTAAGAAACGGCGGATACTTTGCGTCCTATACTCCTTTTCTTGAGCAGACGTTCATTGTAATGGACGAGGCAAAAAAACTCTTCGGTGAAGATTCCGTAACAACTTTTGAGTGTATGGAACGCGAACTCACAAGAGGAAAAAGAGGAACACGCCCATCAACAAGAGTTGGGCATACGGGTTACCTCACCGTCGCAAGAAAAATATAATCTTCGAGACACATATTTCTTTTTTCTTCTGTGTTGACGCCTTAAACTATGTTCATACACATGAATCCACCGAGTTTCACCTAACTAATGGAAGGATTTATATCTTCACACAGAGAGTATATATCATATCAAAAATAAAACTATTACCAATAATTTTGTTTGAATCGATAAGCAGACCTTTCGAGGCGGTATGTTAGGGAAAAAATCCAAGGAAGAGAAAATCCCTGAAGTGAGCGGCGAGATAAAAAATAATGAATACAGCGAAGCATACAATTTTGATAATAATTACAGCAGTTCTGACAATAAATCACGCGAAGATGCTTTTACCGATGAAATTCTTGAAAATTACGGAATCGTAAACACTGCTCCCGAGCCTGAGAAAAAAACCCGAAAAACCAGACGCGGCAAAAAATCAAAAGAAGAAATAATTACCGACGAGCCGCGCGAGGATTTTGAAAATCAGAGCGCGGTTTCCGAGCCTGAGAAAAAAACACGTAAAGAACGCCGCAGCAAAAAATCAAAAGAAGAATCAGCGGAAGAAAGCAGCGGATTTGATGTGTTTGCATCGTCTTCTGAAACCGAATCGGACAAAGACAAGAAAAAGAAAAAATCCTCCAAAAAGAAAGCCGCCAAAGACAAACCAGAAAATAGCAAAAAACGCAGTCAGGAAGGAGACCTGCGTGAAGAAGACGACCGTGATACAACTCTTTCGGGAAAAGGTTCGGGCAGATTCAGTCTCTTCAACAAAAAACAAAAAGGCAGAAATAAAAAATCAGAAGATGAGGAATACGAAGAAGGCGGTGAAGAAGAATATTACACCTCAATTCCCGAATACGATTACCGCGAAGTAGGACCTCTTGTTTTCCCAAAACACGACCCGGTAGACACAATCCTTGAATCATACTGGATTGAGCCGGGGCTTTCACGTATCAGCATTGTAAGAACTCAGGATTACGAAAACGTCTACATAACCCACGAACCCGCCCTCACCGACTTTGAAAAATATCTGCTCGAAAGACTTCACTCAGGGGTCAGAGACTTACTGATTATCAAGGAAATCAGAGTTGAAGACAAAATCAAAACACTCTACGAAGCAATAGATATCTTAATCGAAGGCTACAAACTCGATACTGAAATTGAGCCTGAAACGATTTACAAAATCAGATACTACCTCAAACGCAGTTTCTTCGGGTGGGGAAGAATTGATCCGCTTAAAGGAGATACCGAAATAGAAGATATCTCATGCGACGGATACGACAGCCATGTCTTCATTTACCACCGTAAATACAGGGATATGAGAACATTAATCAAGTTCAAAGAGCCGCGTGAACTTGATTCGCTTGTCGCTTTGTTCGCCCAGAAATCGGGAAAGCATATTTCTTTAGCCAACCCGATTGTCGACGCAACACTTCCCGAAGGCTCGCGTATTCAGCTGACATACGGAACGGTTGTGGGCAGTCACGGTTCTTCGTTCACTATTCGTAAGTTCAGAAAGAATCCGTTCTCACCGATTGACCTTATTATCAACGGTACGTTCACCGTCGACCAGATTGTCTACATGTGGATGGCTGTCGAACACAACCACTCTGTTCTGATTATCGGAGGAACTGCTTCCGGTAAGACCACCACTCTTAACGCGATGGCTCAGTTTATACCGGCTCTTTCAAAAGTTGTTACTATTGAAGATACCAGAGAAATTAACCTCGACCACGAGAATTGGATTGCAAGCATTGTTCCTCCGAGTTCCTCCTCGCTTGAGGAATCCAAACACGATATCACAATGTTCGATTTGCTCAAAGCGGCAATGCGTCAGAGACCTGAATACATTCTTGTGGGAGAAGTTCGCGGTGTTGAGACGCAGACTTTGTTCCAGGCAATGAACACCGGACACACGACTTTCTCGACACTTCACGCAGGAGATGTCGTAGCTGCTATCAACCGTCTTCAGAACCATCCGCTTGATGTGCCGAAAGCAACAATAGAAACTCTGGATGTTGTTATTTCGCAGGCGAGAATGTTCCGTAACGGTAAACAGGTCAGACGCTGTAACGAAATTGTTGAAATTGTCGGTCTTACAGAAACGGGCGACCTTGAGATTAATCAGGTTTACACCTACGACCCTGATTCAGATAAGCCGTATTTCTCCGGGTTCTCTGATGTCTACGCAACGATTGCGAAGAAGACGAACCGCAACAAAGCAGACTTTGATGAGGAAATCAATGTAAGAAAGACAATTATTTCTTCGATGGTTCGTCAGGAAATTCATGACTACAGAGACGTGGCAAGAATTGTCTGGCTGTATCTTTCAAGACGCGATTTCGTAATCGAAAACATTGACAATCTCAAACCTCTTCTGAAGAAAGGGGAGGCTATGTTTAAGACAGAGGTTTCTTCAAGCAAGGGAGATTCAGAAAATTCATCTGTCGAGACCTATTACGAACAGCTTGTTGACGAGGGAAAGGCTTCCGATGAGGAGGCAACGTCTTCTGTTTCTGTTGAGATGCATATAATTGATGAGACTTCTTCAGAACCT
>JAUNXW010000113.1 GCA_030539595.1 Methanocorpusculum sp.
TTGTTTTTATCGCTGCCGGTCTGGCAGTTTTTTCGGCGGGCTGTGTTTCACCCAACACCCCAAGTCATCCGTCAGAAGTCATAGACCCCGCAACAGCGCTTATAGGAGAATGGAAGAGCGCAGATACATATACAGTATCATCTGGAGAAGTCTATCTGGTTTACACGTTCAATAAAGACAACACGGGAACAGCGGGAAATGAACTCAATGGCGAAGTTCCTAAAACCATCGAGGTCTACTGGGGATACAACGAAGCAGATAAAAACTATGCTGTAGGTTATGTCTCATCACAGAGCGTTGAACTGTTTACAATGTCTTCGGACGGAAAAACCATCTACAACTCAAACAAAGAAAAATTTAATAAAGTTTAATCTTTTTTTTTAGATTTATTCTTTCTGTGGATTATTAAAACACGCCCCGTGTCCACCGCAGACAATCCATCCCTTATCTCCAATCAGATTATAAACCTCCTGTCTTTCAAGCAGAGCTTTTTTTGAATCCTGATTAACGCTTCTGATGACATACGGCGCAAATTTATTGAACTCTTTCTGACCGTCTGTTAAATCCGCTGTATTAATGAGAGTATCTCCCGTAAAAATCAGTTCGAGTTCTCTACACAGAAAAACAATCGAACCGTCAACATGACCGCCGGACGTTTCGTAAAATTCAAAGATGAAGCCGCTGAAATCACGGTTTCCTATAAACGAAAGAGGCTTGGATAAATCAGGTTCTGCTGTGTTAAGAGCCTTCATATTTGAAGTATCGGGCGCGATATCATCACAAAGAATACTGCTTATTCGATAAAACGGAGCACGTGTATGATTTGCTTCTCTTAAATCGTCCTCTCCTTTTCTCTTTCTCACAAAATTTTCATAGGTTGTCCTGCTCATGAAAATATTATCGAAGACAGATAAAAGCCCGCAGTGATCCATATCCATATGTGTCAGAATCAAATCTTTTTCGCGGGTATCGAAATCCGGGATGATTTTTAGGATTACATTATGAAGTTCTTCTTTGTAGCACGGATAACCCGCATCGACTGCAAGAAGAGATTTATCGAAGTCAAGAATATAAGTTGTGCTGCCGCAGGGAGGTTCGATTGACCAAAGTTTTATTCCTTTAATATCTCGCGAAGCAATTCTTGTTACGTATCCGCTTCCTTTGCACTCTTTTAAAAAATCGGCGTATGTCAGAATATATGAAAATGTTTTTTCATGCGGTTCGTTAATTGCGCAAAGATTTTTTCTGATGATTTCAGCATTGTTAGCAAGTTTATTTCTGTCCGCTTCGGATAACGAACAGGAAGCGGAAATTATTTCCGCAAGAGCCTCAGACGATGTTATTTTTTCCAAAATATGCTCCTGTTATTTTCCTACAGTAATCTCGCCGTCTTCGTTTACGCCGATTACTTTCTCTCCAGAATCACGAAGTTTTTTAATGTATTCAATGACATTTTCATTAAGTCTTTCACCCGGACAGACAAATGGTATCCCCGGAGGATAGGGAATAATCGAAGAAGCGCAGATTCTTCCCGCTCCATTCAGAAGAGGTATCCTTGTTTTTTCCTTTGGAACTTCGCAGAGTTCAAGTTTTTCTTCAAACACGGCATTAACGCTTTCCCTTTTGTAAGCCGACGGCTTTCCGTAATATTTCGCACTGATTTCTTTCAAAGCTGCAAGAAGTTTATCCATATCGGAAAGAGTGTTTCCTATTCCCGTCATACACATCAGAATATTTCCTGTTGTGAGCTCTGCAAAAATCCCGCGTGACATTAACTCTTCTTCAAGGTGAGCCGCATCAAGTCCCGCACCGCTCATGTCAAGATTTATTTTTGTGATGTCAAGTCTGATTTCTTTTTTTGAGGCGAATGGATTTCCAATAACCTCAAGCCCTTTGATGTTTACCGCTTCAGAGTAGAAATGCATCAGGTTTTCGTGCCACTCTGAAAATACTGTTTTCTTGTGGTCACGAATGATATTTGCATTAATATCAAGCGACGCCATTAGGAGATATGAAGGGCTTGTTGACTGAATCATCTGAAGTTTGTCTTCCAGAGTGTAGCGGTCAACTTTTTCCGAGTTGAGATTTATTACAGCGCTCTGGGTAAATGAGGCAAGAGTTTTGTGAATTGAGTTTACGGATATGTCAGCGCCGCCGGCTTCGGCAGATATCGGCATATTTGAAAATCCGCTGTCCCTGAAAAATTTCAGATGAGCGCCGTGAGCCTGGTCGACAATAAGAATTTTGTTATGTCTGTGAACAACTTCTGCGATTTTTTCGATGTCTGAACAAATTCCGTAATAATTCGGTGATGGAATGATAACCGCTTCCGCATCAGGATTTTCACTGAGATGTTTTTCGATTTCCTCTGCTGTGATTTCTCCGGAAATTCCATATTCGTGAATCATTTCAGGGTATGCATACACAGGCTGAATATCTGCAAGAACGAGCGCGTTGTATATTGATTTGTGGCAGTTTCTTGCCATGATGAGTTTGCGCCCTTTGGGAACAGACGCCATTATGGCTGCAATTACTCCGGAGCTTGTTCCGTTGATTAACAGATATGAACGCTTTACTTTGTAAAGTTCGGCGTATTTTTCCTGAACGGTTTTGATGATTCCTTCGGTCTGGAAGAGATTATCTGCTCCGGGAATTTCTGTTATGTCGTTGTCGGGTATTTTTTTCAGGAAATATTCATATCCGAATCTTTTGTATATTGCCGAGCCTTTGTGACCAGGCATATGAAAAGAAACGGTTTTTTTATCTGCGTGTTCGCAGATAAAATCAACTATGGATTTTGCGGTCATTGTGTAATAGAATTTTATTCGCTGATGTATTATAATTGCTGTCTGTGAATTATTTAGACGGCAGAGGTTTTTGAATTTAATATACGGGCAAAAAGAACATAAACAAAAATAATAAAAAAAGTGAATCCATATAAGATTCACTCGTCTAAAAATTATTTTCTGAAAAGGATTATCGCAATGAAGTTCAGATATTTTCCGCCGCCGGCTTCCATTGTTTTTCTGTCGCCTTTCGCGTATTCGTTATCGCATTTCAGCCAGTCGTTCCAGACTTCTTCGTTACTCTCCATCTCATGAATCGAAACTATTTCGGCTTCGGGTGTCGCGCTGATGATATCTTTCCAGTAGGCAGTATCGTGGATATAATCAAGCTGCTCAGGAGTCCATGACAGCAGAAGTTCTTTTGGGAGATTATCATGCAGGTCTTTTTTCATTCCTGGAACTGCGATGTAAATATATCCGCCGTGTTTTACAAAAGGCAGAAGTTTGTTTCCGAGATATTCTTTATCTCGCCCGAAGTAGTTGTATGAATCCATACAGACCACAGCATCAAAAAATTCCTCCGCGAAAGGAAGTTCATTTGCATCAGCGTGGATTGGGATAATTTTGTTTTTGTCAAGTCCCATCGTTTCAAAGAACTTCATGTTCTCGCTTGGATTACTCCATAAATCCGAAGCAAACACACGGAAGCCGTATTCTTTCACCAAAAATACCGATGTTATTCCCTGACCGCTTCCCAAATCCATGACTGTTGAACCTGTTGGGATTTTGTTGTTTTCAAGGAGCTCTTCTGTTAATTTTATCGGGTTTGGACCCATTATCTTTTCGTTGACAATTTTTGTGTCGTATTTTTTTGATCTTTTGTATTCCATTTTTTTATTACCTCAATTTTTTTGCCGTTGACACTGAAGATTTATGCGACCGCTTCAAAGAGCGGCACAATAAATCTTCTTCGACACTCTCTCCAAAACACCGTATGTTATTTTCATATTTGTCATAATTATTTATTCGTCGCGAAAATATTTCAGGATTCTTAAATACTCTTGAATCTATTTTTATATCTAAAGCGTCAATATATCGTTATTCGGTAAATCATGAAAGACTTTGCCAGACAGAATCAATTATTATCTCTTTGCGGTCTGAACTGCGGTCTGTGCCCAATGAATCTTGGAAAATACTGCCCGGGCTGCGGAGGAGGAGAAGGGAATCACTCCTGCGCAGTTGCTCGATGCGGAATTGAACACAATAACCCTGAATACTGTTTTGAATGCGGTAATTACCCTTGCAATAAATATGAACATATAGATGATTATGATTCATTTATCACTCATCAGAGGCAGAAAGCAGATTTAAAAAAAGCAAAGAAGGGAGGGATTGAAAATTACAATAACTGCCAGAGAGAAAAAGTTGAGATTTTAAAAACTCTGCTGAGCGAATACAATGACGGACGAAGAAAGACATTCTTTTGTCTGGCGGTAAATTTGCTTGAACTATCGGATATTAAATCGGCATTAATCAGAATAGAAGAAAAAGATATGGACGGCTTCACGCTAAAAGAAAAAAGTGAGTTCGCTGTGAGTGTGTTTAATGAAACCGCAGAAAAGAAAAATATCAGACTGAAATTGATTAAGAAAAAATAATTCGAAAAAAATTATGGAGAATAAGTTTCATCCATATTCAAAAAGAGTTTGATGCACTCGCTTGAACGAATTGGAATTTCTGACCAGATTCTGTGACTGCAGTCTTTAAATCTAATAAGCCATGCGCCGTCAATTTCTCCCGCAACATCGACTGAACCCTGCTGAGGTGTAATCGTATCCGCTGTTCCAACCAAAACCATAACATCTTTATCGACATTTTTCAATTCGTCAAATACGCCCTGATAATTTATCATCGCAATCGATTCGCGGTAAATTCCATTGGGTGTGTTTTTATCAGCGGCGGCTGTCATAATTGTATTTTTAATACCTTCAGCTCCCTCGTAGTAGATGTTTGGAATTGTTGAGACAATTACAGCCTTGCTGATGTTTTCCGGATATTCAACAATAAGGAGTTGAGTTAAAACACTGCCCATTGAGTGACCTAAAACATTGAATTTTTCATATCCGAGTGAGTTCATGAGTTTCACGCAGTCGTCTGCGAGCTGAATAAATTCATATTGTTCTCCGTTATCGGTTGAGTATCCCATACCTCTGTGGTCGTAAATGTAGACATGATAGTCTTCTGCAAGCGAGTAAACGAATTCACCGCTCCATTTATCCATTTCACCTGTGTATCCCATTATAAGAATCAGAGGCTCATTGTTTTTATCTCCGAACTCACGATAGGCAAGTTTTGCACCGTTTACATCAGCATAAGAGATTGTTGTGTTTACGAGTTTATTGTTCAGCTCTGTTTCAATGAATGTATATAATTCATCGAAATCAATCGTCGATACTGTTTCATTCTGCTGATGTGAAACATCAAGAGTTACACATCCTGCTGAAATAAGAAATATCACTGCGATGCACAAACAGATAAGAGGTTTTAAAAATTTCATTAGATTGTAATTATGAGTTAATGTGATTTATAGGTTATTGAAAATTATTAATTTGTTCAAGAGTTTGTACAATTGTGATTAAATCCGTTAGACAAGAATTTAATGATGATATTATTGTTATGTTGAACTTTGAAATTATTTAGCGAGACACCAAATAATTTTGAAGACCAACAAAATCCAATTTCAAATTAATCTAAATGTTTGA
>JAUNXW010000114.1 GCA_030539595.1 Methanocorpusculum sp.
ATTTCAGTAACCACAGGATCTACAGCAGTTTTTGTATATGTAATTGTTACTTCTCCAGAACCATCGGATTTTATAGACATTAATCCTGCGCCTTGATTAATATTTATATGTGTAGTTCCAACAAATTTGTAATTCTTAGATGCATTTACAGTAAATACTGCTTTGTAAATTGTATCATAAGTAAAGTTATTATTACCTACACTTGTACCTGAATTTGTTTTCCATGTAATTTTAGAAACGCTATTAGCATCAACACCTGTTCCTGACACTGTGGGTGCTGAGGTTATGGGTTCGTTTCCAACTGATGGTTCAGTAATTCCAGATACATCAATAGAACTTATCTCTATTTTATCAACAGTTATTTTTTTACTAATATTGTTATTAGTTCCTGAGGAGGTGTTTGTTACCGTGAGTTTTATTGTGTAGTCACCTGCACTAGTATATGTATGTGTTTCTGCATTTTTAGATCCATGGGATGAGCTATCACCAAAATCCCAATCCCAGTTATTAATAGTTGTATTTGTTGATGATGATGTGTCAGTGAACGTTATTTTCAAATCACCTGTGGACTGATAAATAAATTTTGCATCAATTGATTCACTATCCGCACTCACCGCTCCCGCAAACCCTGCCGTCATCAGCAGAGCGAGGAGCACCAATATAATAAATCTAAATCTCATTTTTATGTACCTCCTATAGAACCCACCGCAAACAAAATCACAAACAGAATCACAACCGCAGCAAACGAACTTGCAAATGCCTGACCGCTTTGCATATTCTCTCCTGCAATAAGACCTTTCGCGGATGCGGCTGCTGACCAGATTGCAGAAACAAAAATTCCAATGATTGGAATCCATCCGACAGCCGCGTAAGTAAGAGTAGTCCTCATAACAATAGCTATAATCTCACTGAAATCGGTGGACGGGTCGCATATTCTTGCAATCAGCGCACAAATGAGTGAGCGGATTAAAACCGCAATCACCCACAGCACAAAAAGCATCAGAATAAAAACAAACAGTGCTCCGGCATCATTTTGCAGTGCGGAAATAATCGGGAACTGCGCGGTATCAACTTTCAGAATTGCGGGAACTAAAAACGCAATCAGAAGAGTTGTAACAACCGCCCAGATTCCTCCGCTTAAAAGGAAAGTTGCGAGAGCATCCTTCGGTGTCTCCCTGAAGTGATACTGGAAAGCATCAGCCGGTCTGAATATAAATCCGGTAAGACCTCCGTTATACGGGGCTTTTTCCTTTTTAACTCTCGGCGGTCTGGGAGCTCTTGGCGCTCTGGGTTCACGCGGCTCTCTTCTCTGCTTCGGTTCTTTGACGCGTCTTTCTCTGTGTACTGGGCGTTTTTCATCCGCACGCGAAACATCGTTTGCATCTCTTTTTAGAGACAAACCGCACATCGCACAGTTTTCATCGTCAACGTGATTTTTAGCTCCGCAGGCTTTACAGTAAACTTCGTTGCTGTTCTGCGGCTGATGCGGTAGAACAGTTGAAACCGTATATTGCTGCGACTCGGGAACAAACATTGAAGGCGGTTCGCTTTGAAGAACCTCTTCAAAAGACTGCATCCAGTCCTCGCGAAGTTCCATCGACTGGAAAACAAGATGCATCTCCTTTTCACCGTCGCGCGCACCGACAAGAAGAGCAATTCCCGGTTCTCCGAGCTCCCCTGCCATTCTCATAACTCTCAAAAGAGCATTAACCGCAAACTCACCGACAATTCCCGCAGGACCTTCAATAACCAGACGGGTATTTGTTAAGTGCAGAATCACAAAATTGCTTTTTATTCTTACATCTTTTACGGATGCTATAAGTTTTTCATTTTTTGCGGGAACAAAAGTACCGAGTTTTGACGGCTGAGATTCAAACTTCTGCGTTGTCTGCTCTGCAATCAGCGGCTTTCTGGACGGCAGCTTTACTTTAAGTTCACGCATCCACGCATCGCGCGACATTTTTGTTGGAAAAGTCAGAAGCATCTGTTTTGGACCTGACTGTGAACCGACAGAAAGCGCTATTGCATACTCTCTTGACTCGGTCTCGACTTCTGCGGCATCCATAAGTTCAGCTATGGCAAACTCACGCCCGACTTTTCCAGTGTTATTTTGAAGAATCAGCCTGAGATTTGTAAGATAAATTGTGTAGTAGCCACGCTTGATTCTGACGCCCGCGGTGTTTAATATCTCTGTTTCTCCGTGCTGAAAAGATGGTGGGGGAAGAATCTGTCTGCTTCCTGACTGCGCCTGTGTATTTGTATCAAACGCGGCAGACTGCTGAACTCTTGCTGCAGGATTCTGCTGTTCGAAAGGCTTGTCTCCTATTGCCTTTGAAATATTGTTAATCCATGCATCCTGTTCTCCCGCTTTGAAAATTCCGTCTACCGGAAATCCCCAGAGCATATCTTTTTTGCCGCCCTGTGTTGATATAACTATTTTAAGTCCGGGCTCGTTATTTTCAAGTTTTGCGGGATATGCTCCGTCAATTGCACTCACGCGGAACTCACGCGTATTTCCGCCTTCGATTATAAGGCGTTCACTTGTAAGCGTAGCGTAATACTGCTGGTTTTTAACCAAAATCGGCGAGGCGTAGTATTGATGCATATCAACCGGAGACATGTTAATTATAATTAAATATCTCTCTTAATAGTATAAATACATGTCAAAAAAATAGTGAGTCTAAGAAAATCAGAACTCTATTGCTCCTTCGTAAACCGTTTCCGCAGGTCCTGTCATAAGCGGTGTGTCTCCGTCAACGGTTATGTCAAGAGGTCCTCCGACTGTTTTTACGTGAATCACACTGCCGAAAACTTTTCCGGCTTTTGCTGCAATTAATGCAGAAGCGGTTGAGCCTGTTCCGCATGAAAGTGTTTCGCTTTCAACACCTCTTTCAAAAGTTCTTATGATTATATCAGACTGTCCGGAGATTTGAACAAAGTTCACGTTTGTTCCTTTTGGAAATTCTTTTGCGTGTCGGATTTTTGGGGCAACCGCATTTATGTCCACATCGTTTACGTTTCCGACAAAGACAACCGCGTGAGGGACTCCGGTGTTGCATGAATAAATCTTCATCCCGTCAATTTCTCGGCTCTCGTCGAAGACGGCAGCGCCCATATTTATTGTGGCAAGGAAGTCTCCGTCGTTATCGTAACCTGCGCGGACGTGCATGATACCTGCGGGTGTTTCAACACTAAATCCTTTTTTGATTGTATAGTTTTTATCGAAAGCATATTTTGAAAGACAGCGTATGCCGTTACCGCACATTTCCGCTTCACTTGCGTCCGGCTGGAAAAGTCTCATACGCATATCGGCTTTTTCCGACTTTGACATGAATAAAACTCCGTCTGCTCCTATTCCGAATTTTCTGTCGCAGTATATTTTTGCAAACTCGGGCTTCATTTCGTCAGGAATAACAGTCCCGTTCATTTCGTCAATTAAAATGAAGTCGTTTCCGTTTCCGTGAAGTTTTGTAAACGCTATCGATGACATATAATTATTATATGTACAGTGACGGATTAAGAGTTTGCTTAAATAATTCCTTGTCATCAACCCTTCAATTAATACCCATAGCGGAGCAATACTAATATAATTTATGAAGCCTATCAGACTGCGCGATTTTGTAATGACCGAAGACGGCTGCCTTTACGCTGTCTCCGGATACGAAAACTCAGAACGTGCCGAATGTGTTCTCCGCTATGTCCCGACCGAAGACGGAGACAGAATCTCTCCATGGGGAACAAGATACAAAAAATACGATTTTGCCGACGCATTCGCATGGGTAAAAGAACACAAGCCGGAATATCTTGATTTGGTTCACCGCGTTCCGATGAAAGATATTGTCAGAGTTCTAAAACCCGAAGAGCAGGCGTCCGCAATTGCCGCAAGAAACCCGCGTGTCGCAAGACTGTTTTCCCATTTCAATCTGCCCGAAGGAACTTACGGATGCACCGGTTCTCTCGTCGCGGGGCTTGAAAATGAAAACTCGGACATTGATATGGTTGTCTACGGCTCAGCGTGGTTCAAAGCGCGTGAACAGCTGATGGAAGCAATAAAAGAAGGAAAAATCCCGTCGATGAGCGATGAAATGTGGCAGAAGGTATACCGCAAGAGACAGCCTGACATAAGTTTTGACGACTTTGTTCTGCACGAAGCAAGAAAATTTAACCGCGGAGAATTTGAAGGAACATACTTTGACCTGCTCTATTCAAGGGGCTACGACAATCTTCACTCAGTTCCGCCGATTACACTCGGCAAAAAAACAGGGAAACTTACAATTGAAGCAAAAGTTACCGATGCCTCGCTTGCTTTTGATTCGCCGGGAATATACAAAGTTGACCACGAGGAAATTGACATGGTTCTGTCATTCACTCACACTTACTGCGGTCAGTGCTTTACCGGAGAAACACTCGAAGCAAAAGGCGTTGTCGAAGAACATGGAGACCAAAAATGGCTCATCGTTGGAACAACCCGTGAAGCGCACGGCGAATATATAATTTCGAAGACGCTCCTCAACAGATAAAAATCTTAATTAGAGTGTGAGGATAATTAAATAGTGTTCGAGCTTTTGTCGGCGGACTTAAGCTCGGACACTTTTTCTGTAATTCCCCGACTGCTTTTTATCTGTTCCGCACAATATATTATTTAAGTGTCTGTCAATATCATCCACGCCCCTTTTAAGAAATCCGATGAGAAAAAAGCATTCGATATGCATGTTCACACAACAAGTTCGGACGGACTTGCCAGTGCAAAAACTCAGGCAAAACTTGCGGACAAATATGATTATTCAATAGCCGTCACAGACCACAACGTAATTGCGGGCGCAAAAAAAGCGCTTGAGTTCAGCAAAAATATTCTTCCGGCAATAGAAATTTCCGCGCTTGAAGGTCCTCACCTTCTAATTTATTTCGACAAGTTCGCTGAACTCAGAAGTTATTATGAAGAAAGCGTTAAAGACTATCTGACGTTCTGTCCGAATATGGCGGTGAAGCTCTCAACCGAAAAAATTGTTGAGTGTGCAAAAAATGCGGGAGGATTTGTAGTAGCGGCTCACCCTTACGGGTACGGGGTGAGCGTAAGAGGCGTGATGAAGGGAATCAACACCGGTCTGATTTCATCCGAAGTCGCGGAAGAACTTGACGGGCTTGAAGTTATATGCAGCGGACTTTCGGATAAAAAAAATATGCTTGCTGAGAGTTACTCTAAAAAATATAATAAATGTATGACAGGAGGCTCGGATGCACATGTTTTGTGGGAAGTCACAAGAGCCGTGAACGTTGGATTTGAAAATGAGACGCCGCAGGAACTTCTTGAAAATGTCCGAAGGAGAAGGTCTGATGTCTGCGGGGTTGGAAGGACGCCTGCACAGAATATTTTAATGGGCGCGTGTATGACTCCAAGATATCTGCCTTATGCAGTTCCCGTAACCGTCACTCACGTAAAACAGACATATATGCGCGTAAAACATAAATCAGGATAATATTTCAAAAGAAACGCTGAGGGTGAGACTTGAACTCACGAGAGACTTTCGCCTCACGGGCTTTCCAG